>JBFGZH010000194.1:0-5165 GCA_041586895.1 Psychromonas sp.
CCACACAGATTGTTTGATTAAATTGTTAAAGAGCTTTCAGTCACCGGCTCACTTGCGTGATGCCCTGTGTCTGTGGATGCGCATTATAGGGATTCAAAAAAGATTGGCAAGCGTTTTATTGAAATAAACACACACTTTATTGAATGTTTATATTTACGCTCACAAAACAAACAATAGTTAGCCTTTTGTGACTTTTTTTGCTCATTCACACCATCTTTTAGAAACACTATGGGGGATTTTCAGATGGTCCAGCACTCTGGCCACCATAAAATCCTGCAAATCAGTAATTGTTTGCGGTTGATGGTAAAAGCCAGGGGCTAATGGCATCACGGTTACGCCTAATTCAGATAGGCTCAGCATATTGCGCAGATGCAGTGTTGAAAAAGGAGTTTCTCTGGGCATAACGATTAATTGCCCGCGCTCTTTTATGATCACATCAGCAGCTCTCTCTATTAAATTCTTGGATAAGCCCTGTGCGATGGAAGCCAGAGTGCCGCAGCTGCATGGACAGATTATCATTTTATCCGGGGCCGACGATCCTGAGGCTACCGGTGAAAACCAATCTTTCGCTGTTAATGGAATAATCTGCTCTGCTTTACTGTGATACTTGCGCTGCAGGAAAGTACTCAATTGATTAATATCATCGGGCCAGCGTTCATTTTCTTCCGTTTGTAAAACTATTTTAGCGGCATCAGAGAGCAACAGATACACTTGCACCTGTGCATCGACTAATGACTGCAGCAGCCTTAAAAAGTAACCACTTCCCGAAGCGCCAGTTACGGCCAATGTCACTCGCCCTTTGTAATCTTTATTTGCAGACATCATTACACCTTATCGTTAAGTTTAAGTAGAAGTTTTTGGTGGATATTGCCAAAGCCGCCATTACTCATAATTAAAATATGATCTTTGGCTTGTGCGGCAGCGGCTAATTTAGTTGCTAGGGTTTCAATATCGCTGGAAATATCGACCACCTTGCCCTGCTCAGCAAATAATGCCTGCATCGACCAGCTGAGCCCCGCACTTTCAAAACAATAAACACTATCCGCTTGCGCCAATGCATCAAGCAAAGCTTCCTTATGCACGCCTAGTTTCATGGTATTGGAGCGCGGCTCCAATACCGCAATGATTCTTTCCTGACCGACTTTGGCCCGTAATCCGGCAATGGTTGTTTTAATGGCGGTCGGATGATGAGCAAAATCATCGTAGACGGTAATATGATTGACTTCACCTTTTACTTCCAGACGCCGTTTAATACTTTTAAACTCCGCCAGTGCGGCGATAGCAATTTCCGGTGTCACGCCAACATGGCGAGCAGCGGCAATGGCAGCAAGGGCGTTGTTAATATTATGCTCGCCGAGTAATGACCAATTGACGAGCCCCTGCTGCTCTTTATTCAAAAGGACGGCAAATGAAGAGCCGTCTTCTTTTACTTTATTGGCAGACCAGTTTTCACCGAGGTATTCCACCTCACTCCAGCAGCCCATCTCCTTAACCGACATCAAGGCGGTATCCTGATTGGGCAGAATTATACGTCCTGTTGCCGGTATTGTTCTTAGCAGGTGGTGAAACTGTTTTTTAATGGCATCGAGGTTGTCAAAGATATCGGCATGATCAAATTCCAGGTTATTTAGCACCAGGGTGCGGGGATGATAATGGACAAACTTGGAGCGTTTATCAAAAAAGGCACTGTCATATTCATCCGCTTCGATAACAAAAAACGGCGTTTCGCCTAAACGGGCCGATAAGCCAAAATTCTCCGGTACACCACCGATTAAAAAGCCCGGTGCCATCTGCGCATATTCTAAAATCCAGGCAAGCATGCTTGCCGTGGATGTTTTGCCATGCGTGCCCGCCACAGCCAAGACCCACTTATCTTTTAGGACATGCTCTAATAGCCACTGCGGGCCGGAGATATAAGGAATCTGCTTATCCAGTACCGCTTCCACACAGGGATTACCACGACTCAGGGCATTACCGATCACCACCAGATCCGGCCGGCAATCCAGTTGACTCGGTGCAAAACCTTGAATCAGCTCTATTCCCTGCTCTTGCAGCTGCGTACTCATTGGCGGATAGACGTTTTGATCGCTGCCGGTTACTTTATAACCTAATGACTTGGCAAGAATAGCCACCCCACCCATAAAAGTGCCACAAATACCAAGAATATGAATATGCATAAAAACCTCAAAAAAGTAACAGATTGGCAAATAACCCGAATGTTATACCGAATCCTTTTACCCGCACCAGTAAAAAAGGCGAGCCCTTTTAAGGAGCTCGCCTTTTTAATCAGTAAAGCGATAGTTTAAGCGCTTATGCGCCAAATGCTTCCTGCAGGAATGGAATGATCTGCTTCTTACGGCTTACCACACCCGGCAGTTCAATGGCATGATCAGCAACCGTGCTGTTTAATGCCGCCGCCACTTTATCCGCGTCTTTACTGACGATCAGTGCCGTTGTATCTAACTTATTGATATCAGTCAGTAGAACAATCGTTGAATGGTAGCCCTTTTCAGCCTGCAGTTGGCCCATTTCCACTAACATATCGCTCTTTTTAGCAAAGGCTGTCTCTAGTGAAGTCAGCTCTAATTGTGCGATCGCTAATTGGTTACCCGCCATATCAAATACTTTTTGATCACGCAGGATAAGCTCAGCCGCAGGAACATGTTTAATATCAGATTTAGCATCAAACTGTGCAGTGGCAAAGGCTTGTAAATCATCAACACCGGCAATTTCAGCAAGCTCTTTGGCCGCCGCTTTATCGATATCTGTTGTTGTCGGACCTTGGAAGTTGACCGTATCCGAGATAATCGCGCCCATCATCAGTTTGGCAACCGCCGCATCCGGAGTCTGATTATGGAATTTATACATATTGTAAACAATAGTTGCGCTGCAACCTACCGGCCAAATCCAACACTCAAGCGGCTCACCTGTGGTGATATCACCTAATTTATGATGGTCGACAATACCGCGTATTTTTGCTTGTTTCATATCCGCAGTACCTTGGTTCCAGTCAGAGTAATCGACAATAAAGATCTCTTCTCCAGCAACTGATGTACGAATTTCCGGTGCCGCTAAACCGGCTTGTTCAAGCAGAAACTTAGCTTCAGGGTTAGGCTCGCCCTGCAGAGCAGGCGTTGCTTCCTTACCTAGTTTATTAAACAAACCAGCCAGGCCAATAGCCGAACATAAACTGTCACAATCTGGGTTTTGGTGTCCTAGTACAATCATTTTCATTTCCAATTTACTGTTGATTAATTGCAGGCAGAATAACCGATTTAATTAAAATAATTAAGTGCAATTCACTGCCCGTATGCAGTTTTTTTAATTACTCTCAGAAAAAGCCTGCACAGTAACACTTTTTTACTGCTTAACTTTTACCTCGAAAAAGGGGTTCAGCAAGCTCTCTTTCTGATTATAGCGTAACGGCTGCCCATCTAATTGGCAAACAACAGCGCCGGCTTTTTCAGCAATACATTGCCCGGCTCCCGTATCCCACTCCATGGTCGGACCTAAACGCGGGTAGAGATCCGCCAATCCTTCAGCAAGCAAACAGAATTTAAGCGAACTGCCCACAGAAACCATCTCATAGTCATTTAACTGCTCAAGATATTGCGCTAAATCCGGGCTTGGATGGGAACGGCTGGCAAGCACTTTTAATGGCTGCTCCGGTTTATTAACCTGCAGAGGCAGCTTGGCTTTTTCTTTAGTGGTTAAATAAGCGTTTTGTCTATCAGTAAAGTATAGTTTATCCAGTACAGGCGCATAAACCACGGCAAGGGCTGGCTTACCATTCTCAATCAGGGCGATATTGACCGTAAATTCACCATTTTTATTGATAAATTCCTTGGTACCATCGAGCGGATCCACTAACCAGTACTGCTTCCAGGTTTTTCGTAGCGACCAGTCGATATCGGCATCTTCTTCAGATAACACAGGAATTTTCGGGGTCAGCTGTGCAAGCCCGGCGGCAATAATCTGATGCGCCGCCAAATCCGCCTCGGTTAATGGCGAAGCGTCCTCTTTAACCTGTACGGCAAAGTCGCGCTGATAAACCTATAAAATTTTCTCGCCGGCAAGGCGCGCAATTCTACAGATTCCCTCCACCACAAGTGCTTCGTTAATCGTGACCCAATTAGACATAACCATGCTCTCTATTAAAAATGATGAAAAGTAAACAGCCAGGATAATTTCAGCTTGTCTAGGCGCGCATAATTTGCCCTGAAAAGTATCTGTACGCAACAATTTTTGAGATGATAACTTGTAAATACAGCAGCATAAGGGAAAGACAATGATAAAACTGATTGCAACGGATATGGATGGTACGCTACTCAATGATCAAGGACAACTGCCCGCAGATTTCAGCCGCATTTTCTCCCGCTTACAGCAGAACAATATACTCTTTGCCGCCGCATCCGGACGGCAATATTTTAGTTTAAGGGAAACATTCTTAGCCGTGCAGGAAGAGATGTTATTTATTGCTGAAAACGGCACGCTGGTGATGTATAAGGATGAAGAGCTGTACTTCCACCCGCTGCAAAAAGAGCATATTGCAGAGCTGCTTAGCATTGCCAGAAACCTAGATAATGCCTATACGGTATTGTGCGGCAGACAATCGGCCTATATTGAATCGAGTGAGCCGTGCTTTATTAAGGAGGTGGAAAAATATTATGCCAAGTATCAAGTGGTCGAGGACTTACGCGATGTTGAAGATGATCTGTTAAAAATCAGCATTTGTGATTTTAGCGGCGCCGAAAACAATGCTCATCCTGCCTTTGCCCCGGATTATGGGGATAAACTGCAGATCACGGTTTCCGGCAAAATGTGGCTGGATATCACCCATAAAAGCGCTTCCAAAGGCAGGGCTATTCGCTATATTCAGGATAAATTTAATATCAGCTTTGCCCAAACCATGGTCTTTGGCGATTATTTTAACGATGTCACGCTGCTGCAGAGCGCCCTGCACAGTTATGCCATGGAAAATGCCCATCCTGAAGTTAAAAAGCACGCCCGCTTCAGGGCTGCAAGCAATAATGACAACGGTGTGCTGCAGGCGATTGAGGCGATACTTTAATAGCCTTATAACGATAAGTATTGTTCAGGAGGTGACTTTTATAGTCCGCCATGCTTAAAGGAATACAGAGCAGCGACATGCATTTTCAGAAATA
>JBFGZH010000195.1:0-5154 GCA_041586895.1 Psychromonas sp.
CAATAATCAGCAGCAAGTGCTGGCAATCATGGCATCTTTTAAAGACAAGGCTCAGCAATGATCATTACTTTCTTTTTATTTCCATGGATGGCCAAACCAGCCACTGTGCGAGATTGCGCCTTAAAAAGCGCTTTCAAATACCCCTAAATACAAAAAACCCGCTGTACAGCAGTACAACGGGCTTTTTATTAATCATCATTGCGCTAAATTAACCTTCTAGTACCTAAACACAGTGAAGGTGAACGATTGAAATAACTCGGGGCCTCGGCTTTAGCCGCGGCCCCAATTGAGTTAAGTTATTGAACAATGACTTAACTCAAGCAATCATAATTAATGAGTCAAAGTCCTAGTTTTGATCTCTATTATTCATATATTTAAAGAAGTCTGAATCCGGGCTTAATACCATCACGTCATCCTTATTAGCAAAGCTCTTGCTATAGGCCTGCATACTTCTTAAAAAGGCAAAGAACTCAGCGTCCTGCATATAAGCATCGGCATAGATTTTAGAAGATTCCGCATCGCCCTGACCGCGCACTTCAGAAGACTCCTTATTGGCCTGCGCCAGCATAATCGACACCTTACGATCGATATTAGCGCGGATCACCTCGGACTGCTCCTGACCTTGAGAACGGTGCTCTTTAGCCACCGCCTGACGCTCGGCACGCATACGTTTGTAGATACTGTTGCTGACCTCTTCCGGCAGGTTGATTGTCTTAATACGCACATCAACCACTCTGATGCCTAATTCCGAGGAGCGCGCCATACGTTTAAGAGCCGTTTCCATCACATCGCCACGTTTACCGGAAACGATCTCCTGAATTGTATGCGAACCAATTTCACTGCGCAGGCCGTTGTTAATTTTACGCTTAAGTAAGACTTCCGCCTGCATTTGATTGCCGCCGGTAGCCAGGTAATAAACGGCCAGATCATCGATCTGCCATTTGACATAGGAGTCAATGATCAGATCTTTTTTCTCCGAGGTGACAAAACGATCCGCCTGATCATCCAGGGTCTGAATACGCGTATCCATAATGCGCACAGAATCGATAAACGGTACTTTAAAGTGTAAACCCGGTTCATACACCACAGGTAAATTATCGGCATCACGCTTCACTTTGCTGAACTGCAGAACAATACCCTTCTGCCCTTCAGAGACAACAAATGCGCTGCTCATTAAAATCAGAACAAGTGCAATTGGCAAGATAAATAATTTATTCATTAATAGTTTCTCCCTGTGCTACGGCTACTGCCAGAGAAGCGGTCACTGTTGGCAGCCCGTTCAGCTTGACCGGCTTTTTCATCCGCTTTAGAGCGCGTTTCAATCTCGGATATCACTTTTGCTTTAGAGGCGCTGTCCGCCCCCGTGCCCATTAATTTATCGAGCGGCAAAAATGTTAAGTTGCCCGCTGACTTATTATCAATTAATACTTTGCTGCTGTTGTTAAACACAGTTTCCATGGTTTCCAGATAGAGACGCTGACGCGTGACTTCCGGATTCGCTTTATATTCAGGTAATAGTTTATTAAAGCGGGCAACATCACCCTGCGCTTTTAAAATAATCCCTTCTTTATAAGCTTGCGCCTGTTGCTCAATACGTTTTACCTGACCACGGGCAATCGGCTCTCTTTCTCTCTGATAAGCTTCCGCTTCACGAATAAAACGCTGTTCATCTTCCTGCGCGGCAATAGCATCATCAAAGGCATCTTTAACCTGCTCGGGTGGGCGTGTCTGTTGTAAGTTGACATCGACTACCTGAATACCCAGGTCATAGGGGGCGATAATTGTATCCAGCATCTCCCAGGTTTGCTGACGCACCACTTCACGACCAATGGTTAACACATCATCCATAGTCGAATGGCCGACCACAAAGCGCAAGGCACTATCAAGCGCCTGTAATAAACTGTTATCCGCATCGGTCACACTGAACAGATACTTTTCCGGAGCAACAATACGGTATTGCACTTCCAACGCGACCTGCACGATATTCTCATCTTCAGTCAGCATAAAGCCTGAGGTCGGTAAGGTACGGAAAGCTTCAATATTAACCGGAATAATGCGATCCACAAATTTAGGATTCCAGTGTAAACCCGGCTCAACTTGTGAATGGTAGGCACCAAAACGCAATACGACACCACGATCGGATTCATTGATGGTGTACCAGCCGCTGACAAACCAGACAACCGCAAGTATCGAAAAAACTGCACCGGCAAGGAATTTATTACCGCCACCGTCTTTACCGCTGCCGCCGGATAATTTTTTACCAAATAGACCGGCAAACAAAGCGGCCAGTTTACGCAGGACAACATCTAAATCCGGCGGCCCCTGATCCTTTCCTTTATCATCATTTTTCCACGGGTCTTTATCTTTTCCCGGTTCATTCCAAGCCATATCCAGCTCCTGATTAAGTAATATAAATAAATGATATAATGCAACAATGTAGCAATGTTCACGCTAATAATAAAGCAAACATGACATATTATGTTGAATCTATGTTAATTAACGTTAACTACATACTCTTCTATAAACTGCCCCTGCTGTTTTAATAAACGCTGCCAGTCAATGTTGTTTAAACGAATGTTTAACAAGCAATCGCCATTTTCCGCATAAGACTCGCTTTCCACACACTCCATTTGATAAAACAGAGCACGCAATTTGCCCTGTTCAGCAGGAAGGCTTAACGACAGAACACGCATCTGCCCGGCTAACAGCGTGGTTAATGCTTCAAATAACAGCTCCACGCCCGCGCCTGTTTGCGCAGACAACCAGATGCGCACAGGCTTGCCCTGGTCATCAAAGTCAATATGCGGCCTTACATCGTCAAGGGCATCAATTTTATTCATCACCATCAATTGCGGCACCTCACCGGCATCAATCTCATCCAGTACCTTTTGTACCTCATCAATATTGCCGTGGTAACACTCATCCGCGCAGTCGACAACATGCAATAGCAGTGTTGCTTCACGCGTTTCCTGCAGCGTTGCTTTAAAAGCGGCCACCAGATCATGGGGTAGATGGCGGATAAAACCAACGGTGTCAGCAAGAATACAGTTTCCCACATCAGCCACATCAATTTTACGCAACGTCGGATCCAAAGTCGCAAATAACTGATCGGCTGCATAGACCCCGGCATCGGTGATGCGGTTAAACAGGGTGGATTTTCCGGCATTGGTATAGCCGACCAGTGAAATAGTAGGCACTTCATTGCGCTGACGCGAGCGTCGGCTCTGCTCACGCTGCTTGGCAACCTTATTTAAACGGCTGCGAATGGTGCTGATGCGCATCCCGAGCAGACGTCTATCCGTTTCTAACTGTGTTTCACCCGGACCTCGTAAACCGATACCGCCTTTTTGTCGCTCAAGGTGCGTCCAACCACGAATAAGGCGCGTAGAAAGGTGGCGTAGTTGTGCCAGCTCAACCTGCAGTTTACCTTCATAGGTACGCGCACGTTGCGCAAAAATATCTAAAATCAGTGCCGTACGGTCCAACACTAAACATTCGCATAAGGATTCTAAATTACGCTGTTGCGCGGGACTTAAGGCGTGATTGAAAATAACCACATTAGCCTGCAGCGCCTTTACCGTATCAGCTATCTCCTGTGCTTTACCCGTACCGACAAAGTAACGCGCATGCGGAGATTTTCTAGAGCCAGTCACTGCTTCAAGGGCATTCACACCCGCAGAACTGACCAATAACTTCAGCTCATCAAGATCTTCTTTATTATTTTCATCTGAAAAAGAGATATGAACTAAAACAGCCTGTTCACCGGCTTCGTAACGATCAAACAAATACAGCTCCAACTAAGAAAAACATAATTCATTTATCCTACCATAACCATGACAACTATTAGACAAAAAAATGGCCTGCATCAAAGCAAGCCAAAATAAATCCGCTAATCTTGTACAGTTATGGTAATACCGTTAATGGGATAACCTATTGCGCGTCTGCAAAGAATCGCACTGGCTATCAATCAACATGAGGTGCCGTTGGTACTGGGCGTGATGGTACAACGGTTGAAATTGCATGTTTGTAAACCATCTGACTAACAGTGTTTTTTAATAAAATAACAAATTGATCAAATGACTCAATTTGCCCTTGTAACTTGATACCGTTTACCAGATAGATTGCGACCGGAATGCGCTCTTTACGCAATGTATTAAGAAACGGATCTTGCAGTGATTGTCCTTTGGCCATCAGCTTTTCCTATTTTATTTATTGTTATCAGGTTTTTTTACTAAATGAGTATAAACAATGGTTAAATAAAAACTGCCTGAGAGTTCAAAATTTTGATCCGTAACACTTTCTTTGCAGAAAGCTGCATGACAGTTCAAGATTCTTTTAGCTTACCTTCTTGTCCTCCAAGTATCACTTCTTTTTAAAATGCAATAAGCGGTTATTTGCCGGCAGGCAATGATCAGCCAGCAATTCAAGCCCGGCCTGTTTCGCCAGTGCAATGACTTTCTCGCTATCGCGAATGCCGCTTAACGGGTTCTTGGCTTTAATATGCTGATCGAATGCCGCATTGCTTACACTAGTATATTCGCCACCGTAATTAAAGGGGCCATAGATAAAAAAGTGTCCCGCCGGCTGCAGCACAAGCTCAATAGCAGCAAACAGTTTTTCGACGCAAGACCAGGCCATAATATGTAGCGTATTGGCGGTAAAGATGCATTCACAGTCACTGACCGGCCAAACCGGCTGACTGACATCAAGGCGTAAAGGCGCAGGCAGACAAGCTGAGTTCTGTTTTGCTATAAACTCTTGTAGTTGCGGAAAATATTCACCCTGATCTGTCGTCTGCCAGGTCAAATGCGGCAATTGCCGAGTAAAAAAAGAGGCATGCTGCGCGGTACCACTGCCAATCTCAACAACATGAGACAGCCGCTTAAGGTGAGGCGCTAAAACGTTGAAAATAGGATGTTTATTGTTTTCACAGGCCTGTGAAAAAGGCTTTACCTGCATAATTGTTACCTTTGAATGAGGGAATAGTGAACAGTAAAGAGTGAACAGTAAAGAGTGAACAGTGAACAGTAAAGAGTGAGTGGTGATAGATAACTCATCATCATTCACTTAATCACTCATCACTCATCACTCATCACTCATTACTCATTATTCATTACTCATCACTCATTACTCATCACTCATTACTCAAACCTA
>JBFGZH010000196.1:0-5138 GCA_041586895.1 Psychromonas sp.
CAAATGCAGAAGTTGGGTCTGTTTTGTAAGCACCTTCATAGGCATCAAGAATATTTTCGGCAACCGCCACACCACAAGGGTTAGCATGCTTAACGATCACACAAGCCGGCTCAGAGAACTCTTTCACACACTCCAGCGCAGCATCGGTATCGGCAATATTGTTATAGGAAAGAGCTTTACCCTGCAGCTGTGTAGCTGTTGAAACAGAAGCTTCCTGCACCTTACCTTCAACGTAAAAAGCGGCTGCCTGGTGGCTGTTTTCACCGTAACGCATATCCTGCTTTTTCTCGAACTGCATATTGATGGTGCGCGGGAATTTAGATTCCTCATCACCTTCTTTATTTTCGCCGTAGCTTGGCACCATAGTACCAAAGTAATTAGCGATCATACCGTCATACTGGGCAGTATGTTCATAAGCGGCAATAGCCAGATCAAAACGCGTCTGGTAAACCAGGCTGCCGTCATTTTCATTCATTTCATTAAGAATGCGCGAGTAATCGCTTGAGTTAACCACAATCGCCACATCTTTATGGTTTTTAGCAGCCGCACGCACCATAGTCGGACCGCCGATATCGATATTTTCAATGGCATCTTCTAGAGAGCAATCAGGACGGGCAACCGTTTCTGCGAATGGGTAAAGGTTAACTACGACCATATCGATAGCTTCAATACCGTTTGCTGACATTATTGCTTCATCAACACCACGGCGCGCTAGAATGCCGCCATGAATTTTCGGATGCAGCGTTTTTACACGCCCGTCCATCATTTCAGGAAAACCTGTATAATCAGAAACTTCCGTTACATTAATGCCATTATCAGCAAGCAGTTTACAAGTACCGCCAGTAGACAGGATCTCAACACCCTTTTCTGCTAGCTCTCTTGCAAACTCAACAATACCTGTTTTATCTGACACACTTAATAACGCGCGTTTAATCGGTCGGCTATTTTCCATTTTCTTCCACATTCCTCGGTTAATGAATCAATAAGCAAAACCATTTATTGGTTTTTTGCACTTATTTAAGACAAATTTCTTTGAAGTCGGCGTATTCTACCCGAAAACGATGCCAATTTGAGCTGTTTTCTTGAAGAAAATAAGATATTTCTGCGTAACTGCGTGGAAAAGATTATCGCTAAAAGGAATTTACCGGGGAAAAATAACCAGAACAAAGCCATATTGCAGGCTAAGTTGTCGCTGTCTAAGTGGATTTCAAGATGCAGATCCTGCATCTTGAAATGCGTTAACTATAAATGGTAAGGCGCGCTCAGTTGATGCACCGCATCAACAAATATTTTGGCGTTTTCCGGCGGCACATCGGGATGAATACCATGCCCGAGGTTAAAGACATGGCCACTGCCGTGACCGAAGCCCTGTAAAATGCCCGCCACCTCTTCGCGAATCCGCTCAGCAGAGGCATATAACATGGACGGGTCCATATTGCCCTGTAATGCAACCCGCGAGCCTAACCGTGCTTTGGCGCAGGCGATATCTATCGTCCAGTCAAGGCCAATCGCATCACAGCCCGTATCGGCAATAGCTTCTAACCACTGCCCGCCATTTTTGGTAAACAGCGTCACTGGGATTTTTCTGCCGTTATAGCTGCGCTGCAGACCGGCCACAATCTTACTCATATACTGCAGTGAAAAGTCCTTATAATCGCGAGGCGACAAAACGCCGCCCCAGGTATCAAAGATCATCAGCGATTGGGCACCGGCGGCAATCTGCGCATTTAAATAGTCGGTCACGGAATCAGCCAGTTTATCCAGTAACAGATGCAGCGTTTGCGGCGCGGAGAACGCCATTTTTTTAATTTTTGTAAAGGCCTTCGATGTCCCGCCTTCCACCATATAGGTAGCCAGAGTCCACGGGCTACCGGAAAAACCAATCAAGGGGACAGCCCCCTGTAATTCGCGGCGAATGGTGCGCACCGCATTCATCACATACTGCAGCTCACCTTCCGGATCCGGCATAATTAAATTATCGACATCTTTTTTGCAGCGAATCGGAGATTTAAATTTAGGTCCTTCGCCTGTCTCAAAGTAAAGCCCCAGCCCCATCGCATCGGGTATGGTTAAAATATCAGAAAATAAAATAGCTGCATCCAGATCAAAACGGCGCAGCGGCTGCAGCGTGACTTCACAGGCAAGCTCGGCATTGCGGCACAATGACATAAAGTCTCCGGCCTCTGCCCGTACTTTTTTATATTCAGGTAAATATCGCCCCGCCTGACGCATCATCCATACCGGCGTTTTATCTACAGGCTGTTGTGCCAAGGCGCGCAGATAACGATCATTTTTTAATTCGCTCATACTTTTTTGGGTTCCATTATAAAATTGCTATTTTTAAATTCTAACGACATTGCGCGACTAATTTATCGATCAACTTTCTTGCCAAGGTGCCCGGATTGGGCAGCACAGGTAGATTGTCGACCTCATACCATGCCGCAGAGCAGAGTTCTTTGCGGTCGATCTTAATCTCGCCGGACTCATACTCGGCAATATAGCCGACCATCAGCGAATGCGGAAAAGGCCAGGGTTGACTGGTGACATATTCAATGTTTTTAACCTTAATGCCGGACTCTTCATATACTTCGCGCTGTACACAGGTTTCTAATGTTTCCCCGGGCTCAGTAAAACCGGCAAGAACGGTGAACACCGGACGGTTGTTCTTTTTATGGCGCTGATGCAAAGCCAGAAGAATTTTATTTTCCTTACGAATACCGACGATCATGCACGGAGAAACGCGCGGATAGCAACGGTGCTGGCAGTGGTAACATTTCATGGCAACTTCCCAGTCAATGGCATGCATTTTTTCACCGCAGCGTCCGCAATATTGGTGGGTCTGGTAAAATGATAGAATCTGAAAAGCGCGCCCTGCCATATCAAATAAACTATCCTTGACCCGCCCTAATAAAAAACGCAAGTCGGCGTATTCGCCGAAGCCGACATCTAACTGTTCGGGCAATTCTACAAGATAACAAGGGCTGGCCTGATACTCACCGATCTTAATTTTATTCGTGGTTAATGAAGCAGGAAAAGGTAAATCATCGAGATTACCGTAAGGAACAAAATCACCCTGTGGCTGTAATACGAGTTGCCCTTGAGCAATGATAAACCACCAGGCATTCTCCTGATAATTAATATTTAATTCGGTTGATGACATACACTTTCCTTGGGCTCTTGCGATGATACTAAGCAGACATCACAGTTATACAGTAATATCATCCCGATATTCAAATTCAAGTTGACGGCCAGTACAATTTTCTTTAGTTTTTGATGATAATAATTGTAAATTTATCCTAGGAGGTAACGCCATGTTAACCAGATTAAAACAAGCCAAAGAGGAGTGGGGAGGTAGACTTTCTGTTATCGACAACTGGTTGGAGGATCGGCAGAATTTAGTTATTCTCTATTGTGAACTCGCTGGTTTACCCCCTTATCAACAGGAGAAAAGTGGCTTACCTGAGCAGGAGAAAATCACTGAATTCTGCCAGAGACTGCTGGACTATGCCTCTACCGGACATTTTGAAATTTATGAGCAGATTATTGCTCAATCCAAATTAGATGGCGAAGAGAATCTGAAAATTGCCCAGGAGCTTTATTCCCGTATCACCACCACCACTGATACTGCCCTCAACTTTAACGATAAATATGCTGAATCTGCAAGCGAGACGGATTTACTTGATTTTGATAAAGATTTATCAGAATTAGGAGAGATTATGGAAAGTCGTTTTGAACGCGAAGATCAGCTGCTTGAAGTCGTACACCTGCATCACACGCTTGCATAAGCAATTAAAAGCCAATATCTGATGGCATTGGCTTTTAACTGTAGTTCTTAAATTAACTCATACTCCATCTCTTTTAGAAACAGATCGCGTCGTTTATTAAATACCACTTGTTGTTTTTCAGGTACGGCTTTAGAAAGCGGCAGATTCACTTTCATCGCATTCACCGGACGTCCGTTAATATGGAATTCATAATGCAGATGCGGCCCGGTAGAGCGGCCGGTATTACCTGTTTTAGCAATCAGCTCGCCCATTTTCAGATGCTGCCCTTTACGTACATATATTTTACTCAGGTGTAAAAAGCGCGTTGTATATTTACGGCCATGCTTGATCACCACATATTTACCTGCTGCAGGGTGATTACCGACACGGGAAACGACACCATCACCAATGGCATAGACCTTAGTGCCGATGGGCGTCGCAAAATCGGTACCATGGTGAGGACGCACTTTTTTGGTAATAGGATGTAAACGTCTTAGATTAAAATGAGAGCTGATGCGGTATTTGCCATTAACCGGGGAGCGTCGGTAAGCTTTACTTAAACCTAAGCCGTTTTTATCGTAATAACGGCCATCTTCATTTAAAAAGGCTGTGTAGGTTTGTCTGCGTGTTTTAATGAGTACCGCCAGCACTTCACTGTCAAAACTGTACTGTCCATCAATATACTGCTTGCTCACGAGAACACGAAAGGTATCCCCGACACGCAGCTGCCGGTTAAAATCAATTTTATCCTGCAGCGCAGTGGCAATCTGCTGTATCTGCCCGGCAGACAGGCCGGCCCGTTTGGCATTAGTGTAAAAACTGCCGGTAATACTGCCGTGAAAAACACTATTGCGCCACTCTCCCTCTTTTGTCTCTAATCGTGCAACAAACTCATCGTCCTGCAGGGTAAAGGTAAGCGTGTTGGCAAGATCAATAATAACTTTTAGAGCAAGCAGTTTGTTTTCCGGGGAAATTAAGAATTTAAGTTTCTGTCCGGGTAGTAAATTACCTAAACGCAGGTATTGCTTATCAACCTCCTGTAACTCCTGTAACAAAGCGGCAGATAACCCCTCATTTTGGAAAATGGCACTGACCGTATCGCCCGCTTTAATTTCAATTTCAACCTCCCGGTTTGCAGAAGCGGCAGCAAGCTCTTTGTCATAGGCGCTGCTCAACGCAGGCACAGGCTGGGCCAGCGCATTCGTATTGTCTGCTGCTACCGGCTCGGCCAGTGCATTATTATCGCTCGTTGGCGCTGTAGTGGGTAAGACTAACTGGCGTTTGATAGTTCTTTTTGTTGTCTCCTGTGAAGGTATAAATGAAACAATTAACAAAAACACAAACAGAATAACCAGGGCAAAAAAGTGTTTGCGG
>JBFGZH010000197.1:0-5134 GCA_041586895.1 Psychromonas sp.
TAAGGAGAGCGTATAAGCCGTCACTAAGGGTTGCGGCTCGGCAAGGTTTAAGCGCTGCCAAATGCGCTGACCGTGTTGTTTACATTCCAGGTCCCAATAGGCGCAATCCAAAGCATTGCGGGCGGCACCGGCTGGTAACAGGGATTGCATCTGTTGTCGGGTTAAACCTTGCTCTATTTTGACAGCTAATGGCGCAAGCTCTGCAAGTACAGATTCGACTGATTCACCATAGCGTGCGTAAGGTACACACTCTCCCCGTCCAACATATTTGCCTTGATGTAATTCAACAACAACCACTTTGGCATGTGTTCTGCTACCTCTAGAAATTGTAAAGGTACCGCGGATAGGCCAGCTTTCATCGATTAGTTTAACCTTCATAATATTATCCTTATGCTTTCTCAAGTACCTTAACAGGGCTGCTGATCGCAGCAAGTGCATCAACAATACGGCCGACACCTTGACGGAAAGGATCAACGGCTGGAATAGCAAATTCAGCTTCTACTTCAGCCAGGTATTTTTCCGCTTCCGCTTCTGTTAATTGTGAGGTGTTAACAGAGATGCCAACAAAGCGCGCTTCGCTATTAGTCAAACGTGCGGCAGCAAGGTTCGCATCCATACAAGCTTGCAGTTCAGGAACCGGGTAAGTTGGTAAACCACGCATATGAGTACGGGTTGGTTCGTGACATAAAACCAGTGCGTCAGCTTGTGCACCGTGGATAAGTCCGGTACTTACGCCGGCAAAAGAGGCGTGGAATAGAGAGCCTTGACCTTCAATAACATCCCAGTGATCCGGCTCATTATCTGGTGTTAACTGCTCAACGGCACCGGAAATAAAGTCAGCAACCACAGCATCAACACTTACGCCTGAACCACTGATCAGGATACCTGTTTGACCGGTAGCACGGAAATCAGCATTCATACCGCGAGCCAGCATCTCTTTTTCGATGGCCAATGCAGTATACATTTTACCGCATGAACAGTCTGTTCCCACTGGCAGTACACGTTTACCGCTACGTTTTAAACCGTTAGCAACCGGGAAGGATTGCGTCGGGAAGCGCACATCAAACATCTTACGACCCAGCTTGTCAGCCAGCGCTTTTAGTTCAGGAATATCATTCAGCTTATTATGCAGACCTGCGGCTAAATCCATACCCGCTTCAAGCGCCTGCGTTAAAATTGCAATCCATTTATCTGAGATAATGCCGCCGCGGTTAGCCACGCCGATCACCAGTGTTTTTACGCCAGCTTCTTTAGCCTGGGCAATATCCATATCGGTCAAACCACAGTCGGCAGCACAGTCTTCCATACGGAATTGACCTGCACAATATTCAGGATGCCATTGTTTTATGCCTTGAGCCACTTTTGCTGCTAGTGGATCCTGTGCATCGCCTAAAAATAACAGATAAGGTTTTTGAATTTCCATTGTAGTGCTTCCTATTAGTAGTAGAGACGATCTCATTGTTCTCGACTAAATGGCTTTAGTAGGTCATTAGTACTGTTATCGATGAGATTTATCATAAGTAAATTAAATTAGTTAAATTCACTAAAGCAGCTTCTGTGCCAGAAAATCTATCGCTTTTGCTGCCGGTATATGACTAAGTATGCTGGCCTAACTTTCACTAAAATAGAATCCACTGAGTAGACCTGTTTTTACCATTTATTTTTAGTTTTTTATTTTGTTTTTAATAAAAATGGTAGTGTTTAATGCTGTTTCTGTTGTTGTGTTTTAATGCGCTGAAAGAGCCTCTTTTTTATTGAAAAAGGCACTTTAATATTTTTGTTTTATTAGTGTTTGATTATTTTTTGTTGATTCTTGATTGCCGCTTTGCTGGATTGGTTGAAAATAGCCGTAAGCCTTACCAATAAAGGCACCAGTTTGGGGCTGGTTTGCACTTTTGTGGTGCTAAATTAAGGATCTGTTGTTTTGTATCGAGCTATTTTCGTTTTTATTTTGTGCTGCCTTTATTAGTAGGAAGAAGAAAAAACAGCGCCATCAACCGTGTTTTTCTTTGTGTATAATATGTTGTATTCATTGTTCATGCTAGTTTATATCACTATTTTAAGTTGTTGGGCGATGAATGGCGCTGTTGCTGATATTTGCCACCTTCAACATGCACTTATTTATTGGATTATAAATTGCTTATTGCCTGTTGTCATTAATTTTAAAAGTCCCTCTGCTATATAGAGGGCTGATCATCATCAAGGAATCATTATGCTAACAGCCGAAGCCATTATTGATATCGATGCACTGCAGCACAATTACCGCTTTATTCAGGCAAAGTGTGCCTCTGCAAAAGTGATTGCGGTGCTTAAAGCCAATGCTTACGGGCATGGTGCGCTACAATTTGCCAGAGCTTTACCGCAAGCGGATGCCTTTGCCGTTTCCCGTTTACCGGAAGCAGTTGAATTGCGCGAAGCGGGAATTTCACAGCCGATTCTCCTGCTTGAGGGCTGCTTTTGTTCTCAGGAGCTACAGACGGCATCAGCACTGAACCTGCATACCATGATCCATAATCAGACCCAGTTACAGGAGCTCGAGCAGGCCAATTTAAGCAAGCCGGTTGGAGTGTGGCTTAAAATCGATACCGGCATGCATCGCCTGGGGATTCTGCCTGATCAGCTTGACGACTATTATCAGCGTATTAAAAATTCAGCTAACGCAGCCGATGAAATCGGTTTTGCCAGCCACTTTAATTGTGCCGATGACCTGCACAGTGACGCGACTAGCGAGCAAATTAGCCTTTTTGAGCAGGCGACGCAGTCCTATAGCGGCCCTAAAAGTTTAAGTAATTCAGCGGGTATATTGCATTGGCCGAGTGCGCACTATGACTATTTACGCCCGGGTATCGCTTTATACGGTATTGCACCTAGGGTCGAATCTTCCGGCAAAGAGGAAGGATTACGTCCGGTAATGACATTAAAGTCGAAACTGATTGCGGTACGCGAGCATAAGCAGGGGGAAGCGGTAGGCTATGGCAAAAAATGGGTGGCTTCCCGGGATACGCGGATTGGCGTGGTGGCGATGGGCTATGGCGACGGCTATCCGAGAACGGCGCCAAGCGGTACGCCGGTGCTGGTTAACGGACGGCGCGTCACTATTGTCGGTACTATCTCCATGGATATGATCACGGTTGACCTTGGCCCGGATAGCAGCGATCAGGTCGGTGATGAGGTGATCTTCTGGGGGCCGGGATTAGCAGTTGAAGAGGTGGCGCGACACGTGGGCACCATAGCTTATGAGCTGGTCATTAAACTCACCGCAAGAGTAAAGAAAAGTTTTATCGGCAGCGCAGTGACAGATGCAAAGCAGGGCTTGGAGTTAGCCTCTTGAAGTCGCTGGCAGTGAAATAACAGCAAGTCGGATAAATAGCTTAACAATTAAAAGGTCAATCAATGCAACAATTACAAACCACCAAAGCGGCTTCAGTATGGTCATATTTTCTCGATATTTGTGCCATTCCGCATCCCTCTAAACATGAGCAGCAGCTGGTCAACTGGATTATGGACTGGGCAGCAGAAAACAATATTCCCTGTCGTCAGGATGAAATTGGCAACCTTATTCTCAGCAAACCGGCCAGCAGCGGGGCAGAGCATAAAACCCCGCTAATATTACAGGCGCACCTGGATATGGTGGCGCAAAAAAATAGCGATACGGAACATGATTTTGCAAGCGATGCCATCACGCCGGTTATCGATGGCGAGTGGATGCATGCCAAAAATACAACGCTTGGTGCCGACAATGGCATAGGTATGGCTTCCTGCTTAGCGGTATTAGCCGACAACAGCATCGAACACGGCCCGCTGGAAGTGCTGTTAACCACAGATGAAGAGAGTGGCATGACCGGCGCTTTTGCGCTGCAGGCCGACACCTTAGCGGGAAAAGTCTTAATCAATACCGATTCCGAGCAGGAAGGTGAACTTTATATCGGCTGTGCCGGCGGCGTAAAAGTCTATGTTGACCTGCCTTATCAGGTGCAGCCGGCAGATGCCGGTGAAAGCGCCTATGAAATTAAGCTGAGCGGCTTAAAAGGCGGGCATTCCGGTTGTGATATTCATTTGCAGCGCGGTAATGCAATTCAAGTATTAGCCCGGGTCCTGGATAACCTTGATGAGCTGCCATTCCATCTGGCTTGCTTTGAAGGCGGCAGCTTACGCAATGCGATTCCCCGCGAAGCACGCGCGCTGATCACCTGCGATGCCCGTTATCATCAGCGTTTAGCGTCACTGCTCAATACTCAGTTGCAAAATCTGTGCAGTGAATACCAGGCGGTTGAGAATAATCTCCAGCTTTCCCTGACGGCAGCTGCTTTACCGGAAAGGGTATTAACAGCGCAAAGCCGGCATAATCTCTTAAACAGTGTTAAAGATTGCGCCAACGGGGTCTTTGCCATGGATGAACATTTTGCCGATGTGGTGCAAACATCGAGTAATTTAGGGGTGATCGTGCAGGACACGGAGCAGGACAAACATTTCAGCATGCAGTTATTAGTACGTTCCCAGGTTGACGAGGAAAAACTGCAATATGCAGAAAAGATAGCCGCGCATTTTCAGGGCTATGGGGCAATATGCCGTAAAGAGGGCAATTACCCTGGCTGGAAACCTAACCCGGATTCAGCCGTATATCGAGTGATGAAAAAGCAGTACCGCGAGCTGTTTAATTGTGAGCCTGAAACCATGGTCATTCATGCGGGCTTAGAGTGCGGCTTATTCAGTGCCAAGTACCCGCACTGGGATATGATCTCCTTCGGGCCGACCATTAAATTTCCGCACAGCCCGGATGAAAAAGTACATATTCCAAGCGTGGATAAGTACTGGCAGCTGTTAATCGCGACATTAAAGGCGGTTGATTAATCGTTTGGATAAAAGGCAATCTGTCTCAACTTGTTCATTCATCCATTAATAAGGCTCTGTTATAGTTGGCTAAAATTTTAGGGACAAAAATAGCCAACTGACCCCATTGATTGTGACCTCATTGCTTGTAATGGCAAATTTTAGGTGAGGCTTTAATTTGCGTTTACGCTATAGCTACCTATATTTCTATTAAATGCTCATCGATTTTTCGAAGGATCTGCGTAGCAAACACAATAAGAGGTCACTAAAATATGTTGCTGGAGCACCTGTACCAACTAGTCGA
>JBFGZH010000198.1:0-5121 GCA_041586895.1 Psychromonas sp.
GCGCGCAGCGCATCCACCTCTTTATTTTGCTGCGCCATATCAGAGCGAAAACGCGTGTCATCAATACGCGCCAAAATTTGACCTTTCTTGACCATCATCCCCTCTTTGACGTACAGCTCTTGTAAAATACCGCCATCAAGGCTTTGAATAATCTGTACCTGAGATGAGGGTATCACTTTCCCCTCACCCCGCGTCACGCGATCTAACTCGGCAAAATATGCCCATATAAAAAAGCAGATAAACAGGGCGGCTAATGACCAGATGGTTAAACGATGAATACTGGGAGTCTGGGTTAACATCGCACCATAAACATCATCCGCCATATCCAGATCTTTTTTGCTTAGTTTCATTCTTTCGACTCTTTCCTGGTGCTAGTGAAGATACCTTTTTTTAACTGCTCAAGAATAACCTCTTTCGGCCCGTCAGCCATTAAATGCCCTTTATCAAAGACAATGATGCGATCCACCAGTTGCAGCAGATGCATTTTATGGGTAATTAAAAACAGGGTTCTATTTTGTATCGTCTGCTGCATGGATTGAATAAACAGCTTTTCAGCATTTGCATCTAAACTGGCCGTGGGTTCATCAAGCAATAAAATTTGCGGATCATTTAAAATAGCCCGGGCAAGTGCCACTGCCTGGCGCTGGCCACGGGATAAGGCTTTACCGCCTTCACCAACCTGCAGATCCAGCCCCTGTGATTCAATATCGGTAAAGAGGCTGACACCGGAGAGCTGCACGGCACGCATCAATTGATATTCGGTGACCTGTCGGGTGCCAAAGAGAATATTGTCTTTGATCGAACCGTGAAACAGCACGATATCCTGCGGCAGATAACCAAAATTACGGCGCAAATCACTAGGGTGAATCTGCCCCTGATGCAGGCCATCATAACGAATACTGCCAAGGGTGGGTTGAAATAGCCCTAACATGACCTTGGCAAAGGTTGTTTTCCCCGATCCGTTGCGACCGATAATGGCGATTTTTTCACCCGCCTTAACTTTAATAGACAACGGGTATAACGCCGGTTTTTCAATATTAGGATAATTAAAGCTGACATGCTCGGCAATAATATTCCCTTCAAGCTTAGTGCGGCTGGCCAGCTGCCCTTTATTTTCAAACTCCCCTTCCTGATCCATAATGCCGTCAAGCTGCCGTAACGAAGTCACCGTCTGATTATAGCGGCTCATCAGTGCGGCAATTCTTGCCATCGGACCGACGGCGCGGCTCGATAACATCACCGCAGCAATGATGCCGCCCATCGAGATAAGGCCGTCGGAGATGCGATAGACCCCGAATACTAACACGGCAACCACTGTCATCTGCACGATATAGCCGGAAACATTGGCCACGGAATTAGTGATTACCTTGGTTTTTAACTGCCAGTTGGAAGTATGGCCCAGCATCTGCTGCCAGGCGTTTTGTACCACCCCTTCGGCACCGTTGGCTTTAATAGACTCCAGTGTCGATAAACTCTCAACCAGATGGCCATGGCGCAAACTGGAAAACTTATTACTCTCTTCGATTGAGTTACGTAATTTAGGCTGTACCACTAAGGCATAACCAAGGATCAGCAGCGCTGCAATAATAGAAAAAACCGCCAAATCACCGGCGACAAGATAAATAATAAAGACAAATAAAATCGCAAAGGGCAGATCCACCAAGGCGGTTATTGTCGCGGAAGACAAAAACTCGCGCACACTGTCAAACTCCCCTAACTGCCTGGCCATTCCGCCGACACTGGGAGAACGCTTTTCTAAAGGGATACCTATAACTTTGGCAAATAATTTGGAAGAGGTTTGAATATCCACCTTTTTTCCTGCCATATCAATTAAGTAACTGCGTAGCTGTTTTAGAATCAGATCAAAGGTAAAAGCAATAGCAGCACCAACAGCTAACACCCATAAAGTTTCAAAAGCCAGATTGGGAACCACTTTATCGTAAACACTCATCACTAATAAAGGCGAAACCAAAGCAAAAATATTGACTAAAATGGAAGCAATAATAACATCGCGATAGATAGGCGCTGACTCTTTGATATTTTCCCACAACCAGTGCTTTTTCGTGTCTGTTAAATGGACATCAAAATCCCGATCGCCATGATACTGCTGTTTAACTAAAAACAGATAACCGACATAAACGGATTCAAGTTCGGCAATAGTTAACTGTTCTTCGCCACCCGTTTCCGGAAGCGTGATCAGCGCTTTATCTGCTTTGAGATCCAGCTCCTGTAAAATACAGGCTTTCTGATCCTTAAGCAGCAAGATACAGGGCAGCAACATAGCCGCAAGATTATTAAGACTTTTACGCCTTAATTTTGCACTTAACCCGGCTCGCCCAGCCGCCTGCGGTAATAGGTCAGGCGAAAGGTTAATACTGGAAAAGGGCAAGCCCGCCGATAAAGCTTCAGCCGAGCAGGGATTACCAAAGTGCTCACTCAGAAGTACCAGGCAATCAAGCAGCGGATCTTCCGTGATACGCTGCGCGCCATCAATAGTCCACTGTTTTTGTTGTGCTGAAGATGAAGACTGCATTTAATAGCATACTCTTATAAAGTGAATAAAATAGATTAATGGTAACCGAAAAGAAGCGCTAACTAATTAACTTAAAAGAAAATATTATATTAAACAGTTTAAAGTTGAAAAGAGCAACCAACAGGTTGCTCATAAACAACTTAACGGCTTGCTGTTACCATTATTCTTCCGGAATAGGCGCAATTTCCACTGACATGTTAACATCAGGATCATTACTAATAATCAATGCTCCCGTATTATCACTATTAAATAAGTCATTAATAATGGTCACATCGTCGCTGCCTAAATCAACGCCATCGAGCACTATTGTCTGCGTCACCTCAGAGCCGGCACCATCCGCATAAATGGAGATAGTGGTATTAGTGCCATCGGAGGAAAAGTCTAAAAATTCATTTAAATTATCGTCCGATTGAACATGTAACAGATCGCTGAGATCAAGTTTATCACCCTCTGCGGTGCTAAAGTCGCTAATATGATCAGTACCGATTTCTCCATCCGACCAGATAAAGGTATCAGCCCCCTCGCCACCAATAAGAATATCATCACCGGCACCACCATTCAGATTATCATCGCCGATGCCGCCATCGATATAATCCTCACCATCACTGCCGGTAAATACTGCACTGTCAGAGCCCCCAATAATGGTATAGGCTTCACTCGTTATGCCATCAACGCTATCCGTAGTGGTGATCGCTATTGTTGAAACAAAATCTGCCGGCAGTTCCTCTGTAGTCGTTAAATAGATCTGATCATTAAATGCACTGTCTTGGCCAAAATGGTTACTGACAATTTCATTCAATAGCTCACCTTCTTCAAAGACAAACACGGTATTGCCATCTGAATTTAGCGTTGCCGGGATTTGTGTTTCCGTTGTACTACCATCGTCATTTTCAGTTACAACTTTTATCGATGATCCTGCCGGGAAGCCGCTTAAATACACCTCAGATATATGTTCACTACCATCCGTATCGCTAAGAAGCGCATTAATATCTATAGCTATCGGATAGGTATGGCTAGCAGAGCCTCCTGTTGTAAAGGAAAGATCGTTTATTTGATAGCCATCGCCGGTGGAACTCTCCGCATTGGCAAAGGTTAATTCCGCCATGCCGGCATCTATGTATAGCTCGAGGGTATCACCACCATTACTGAAAACCGAACCGTCAATTTCCCAGGCAACAGCCGTATTGCTTATATTGGTCAAAGCAGAAGCATCATAAGAGATGCTCCACGTATAATTCCCCTCTGAGTCAACCGTAAATGTATCGGTCGAGACTTCTGTTATCCCAGCATCGCTAGTAATGATTAGTGTTACCGAGGAGTCACTGCCTGCAAAATTTCCGCCGCCAAGTGTACCTGTGACAGAGATTGTGGCTGCAGAAGTATCAATCGCTACCTCTTCACTGGTCAGCAAGATTATGTCATTTTTAGTGTTTTTAACTCCCATTGACATACTCTGCATACCGATCGGAAAATTCATTGTTATAAATTCAGAGCCGCTTCCCGCATCATTATCTATACGATTAGCTTCTTCTCCAGTTCCACCTGCCGAATCAACACTAACGCCCAATCCATTACTTAAATTAATCGGCCCACTCGCATTAAGCTTTATGCCATTCGCCAGTGTCATGCTGGTTAAATCATCGGAGATATCCGTGGCACCTTCATCTGTCACGGGAGAAGAGAGATCCTGACCGATAACAACGGCTACACTTTCATCTGAAGGATCTAAAGTATCTGCAACAGGAGTGACTGAAAGAGTGAGGGTGTCACTCATGCCAGTATTAGTGGTATAAGTGATAACTGGAATAGCTCCTGCATAGTTGGCTACCGGAACAAACTCATAGGAGCCGTCCGCATTAAGTGTCAATTCGCCTTTATCGGCGATGGTTGCACTGTTGCCTGCATTATAAGTAGCTGTATCGCCCGCGACCTTAAATGTTACAACACTAAGTATATTATCAACATCGCTGTCATTGCTTAATACGCCATCAGCCGCAGCAACCGTTAACGTCGTATCTTCGCTTGTGCTATTAACGTCCGGCGTGGTTATTGATGCATCGTTTTTACCTGTAACGGTAATGTTGATCTCAGCGCTATCTGTTCCACCTTCTCCATCGCTAATAGTATAGGTAAAGGTATCGGTTGCTGTTACACCATCTGCTATAGCATCCGCTGCTGCTTGGTCTGCGACATAAGTATAAGAGCCATCTGCAGCTAGCGTTAACGTCCCATAGATTCCGGTTAATGCCGCTGACACCACGCCTGCTGTTCCATCCGTTGCATCCTCAGTACCTGTTCTAATTGCAGTTACGGTAATAGTTTCAGAATCTAAATCTGTATCATTAGTATCAATAACACCATCAACTTTGCTGACGGTCAACGTTGCATTTTCATCAACATCATTTACATCATTCAAGGCCACCGGGTCATCATTGACCGCATTGACGGTGACATTGACCGTCGCGCTATTACCTTCACTATTGGTGTAGATAAAACTATCGCTACCGTTAAAGTCGGCATTGGGCGTATAAGTCAGGGTACCGTCGGCATTAATAGTGACGCTGCCGTTAGCACCTTGAGTGACGGAA
>JBFGZH010000199.1:0-5104 GCA_041586895.1 Psychromonas sp.
GGGCTATAGCTCAGCTGGGAGAGCGCAACGCTGGCAGCGTTGAGGTCTGCGGTTCGATCCCGCATAGCTCCACCACTTTTTTATTTCACTCCTGTTTTACTTAACTCAGAGCTCAATCCTTGAGCAAGCCATTTCTGCAGACTCTTTTCTGATACTCGCCATTGTGCATGGTCAATGTCTCCGTTAGCTCTTAATTCGGCCAAAATAGCAGGCAGCTTTCTCCGTACTTGTGGTTCACTCATTCCCGGCTTGAGTAAGGGGTGGTAGAGCATCTTTAATAGCAGATAATCTAGTCCGGTAAGGTCACTATCAATGCTGAGATCGTTAAATATCGAAGGGTAAACGGCCACCGAATCGTTAGGTAGTCCCATCACCTGAGTCAATTCTTCAACAATGCAGTCAACTAGACGTCCGCTTTGCCGCGCGCTGTCAACAGGTATTAAAATCACAGCACGAATAATTTCAGCGTATTTATTACTTTCAATACTTGCCATACAAATGGCACTTTTTAATACTTGCTCAAGCTCCGGCGTGGTGATGATATATTTAAATGCATTGTCCCTCATTTTCTTTAAAGAGGTAAAGACAACCAGCACATTAGCTTTCTGCTGCGAGTTCACAAAATAAAGCTGATGTCCGGTAATACCCTGCAGATGTGCAGCTTGAACCTTATACATCTGCCGCTGCAGGCGCGCATCGCCCTCTTCACTTTCAATAAAAATTTTCAGCGGTCGCTGCCAACGATGCAGATTGGTTTTTTGATTTATCCGGTATTCTCTTTTCAGCGCAATATCAATAAAACTCTCGATAAGATAATCCTCTTGCTGCCAATGCGCTAGTGTCTCTTTCGCCTGTACTTGCAGCACAAAACAGAGCAGCACTATTTGCACCGGCAAGATTACACAATTTTGCCAGAACTGCTTACTGGCAAAAGCAGACACGAAAAAACCTACTGATCAAAATCATTCACTTTTTCCAATTCATAAAAAGACTCGGTTATTGTCTCTAGTTTTTCATCAAGCAATGCCCGCGCATCATTAAGGCCTTGGTTATAATAATAACCGCCTATTTTTTCACTGAAAAAGTCCAATAAAAACTCAGCGTCAAAGTCACCAATCTCCTGCTCCAACTCCTTAGCGAAATATTTCTGATATCTGATCGACCAACAGTACCTTTTGCTCGCGGGTAAACTCTATATTTGCCATGCTGCATCTCTTCTATTTCACCTCGGTAATACTGATCTGCTCTGGGACCTGCTGCAGATCTCGATAAAGATTGATGGCCAGTGTTTCTGCCAGGATTAAATAAGGCGCAATTAACTCTGGATTTTCACCTGCAATGACTGTCGGCCTGCCCTGATCGGTATCCTGGCGATAGCTAATATGTAAAGGTAATGCCCCTAAAAATGGCAGCGCAAATTGCGCAGCCAGCTTTTCACCGCCACCTGTGCCGAATATCGCCTCTTCATGACCGCACTGACTGCAGCGGTAAAAACTCATATTTTCAATCACACCGGCCACATTCACCGCCACCTTATTAAACATCGCAACCCCTTTTTTAGCATCGACTAAAGCGATATCCTGCGGAGTAGTGACCACAAGCGCGCTTGTGACCGGCACACTTTGTGACATGGTTAATTGAATATCACCTGTGCCCGGCGGCATATCCACCACTAAATAATCAAGCTCCGGCCAGTCCGTTTCATTTAATACCTGCGCTAAGGCCTTACTGGCCATCGGACCACGCCAGATTACGGCATCTTCCTCTTTAACCAGAAAACCTATGCTGTTACACACCAGTCCGTGTGCTGCTATCGGCACAATGGATTTACCGTCGGCGCTACTCGGCTGCGCGTTTTTTACCCCAAGCATAGTCGGAATCGACGGCCCGTAAATATCAGCATCTAAAAGGCCCACTCGGGCACCATTTTCAGCTAAGGCCAGAGCTAAATTAACACTGACGGTGGATTTACCGACACCACCTTTACCCGATGCCACCACAATAATATTTTTAATCTTAGGCAAAGGAGACTTACCGGCACCACTGTGCATTGCCGCAACCTGATGGGAAACAGTCCAGCTGACAGGCGCGCCTAAAATCTTTTTCAGTTGTGCGGCACAATCCTGTTGTAGTTTCGCCAGCCAGTGCGGCGCATAAAAGGGTAATTTAAGGACGATAGCCGCATTATCCGCATCAAGGGAGATACCGCTATTCGCAGCAAGTTTTACAGTCGTTTTTGTGGGATCATTCTTTATTAAACAGGCGATAACCTGTTCAAGTTGTGTTTTTTTATGGAACAAAACAGTCACCTATCAGCTGGAAATAAGATAAACAGTGTAACAAAACGCTTCTTTATTTCATCCACAATAAAATACCGGCCTCTCTAACTATAGATAACAGTGGGATTTTAGCCGTTTTTTGGGTAGAATTAATGCTTTAAAATTTCGGCTATCGACAATAGGAATAATAAATAAAATGGCAAATAAAGACCGTAATATCCTTGTTACCTGCGCCCTTCCATATGCAAATGGTCCAGTTCATCTTGGACATATGCTTGAACATATTCAGGCCGATATCTGGGTGCGTTTTCAGCGCTTGCGCGGTAATAACATCCATTTTATTTGTGCAGATGATGCGCATGGCACGCCTATTATGCTTAAAGCACAAGAGATGGGGATAAAACCGACCGAGATGATTGCCGACATCAAAGCCTCTCACGAGAGTGATTTCAGCGGCTTTAATATCAGCTTTGACCACTACCACAGCACCCATAGTGATGAGAATAAGGCTCTTTCTTCACAAATCTATCTCGCGCTGCGTGACAATGGTTATATCACCAGCAAAACCATCTCCCAGCTGTTTGACCCTGAAAAAGAGATGTTTCTGCCGGATCGTTTTGTAAAAGGCACCTGCCCTAAATGTAAAGCAGAAGATCAGTATGGCGATAACTGTGATGTTTGTGGCGCAACCTATAGCCCGACAGAGATGATTGCACCCAAATCAGCCGTTTCCGGTGCCACGCCTATTATGAAAGATACCGAGCACTTCTTTTTCGACCTTCCTCAATTTGAAGATATGTTAAAGGAATGGACTAAATCAGGCGCGATGCAAACCGAAATGGCCAATAAAGTGGGAGAATGGTTTGAATTCGGTCTGAAACAGTGGGATATCACCCGTGACGCCCCTTACTTTGGTTTCGAAATTCCGGATGCACCGGGTAAATATTTCTACGTTTGGCTGGATGCCCCAATTGGTTATATGGGCAGCTTTAAACATCTTTGCGATAAAACCGAAGGGCTTAACTTTGATGATTACTGGAAAAAAGGCAGTAAAGCTGAACTCATCCACTTTATCGGTAAAGACATCGTTAACTTCCACAGCCTGTTCTGGCCTGCTGTCCTCGAAGGCTCTGGTTTCCGTAAACCAACGGCAGTCAATGTACACGGTTATGTCACGGTAAACGGTGCCAAAATGTCGAAATCTAAAGGCACCTTTATTAAAGCCAGTACTTACCTGGATAACCTCGACCCTGAATGTTTACGTTATTACTATGCAGCGAAACTGACCAGCCGTATTGATGACTTAGATCTTAACCTTGACGATTTTACTCAGCGCGTTAACTCTGATGTCGTCAATAAACTGGTTAATCTGGCCTCACGCACGGCAGGTTTTATCGCTAAAAAATACGATGGTCAATTATCGGCAAGCGTGGCCGAGCCGGAGTTATACCAATCCTTTATTGACGCGGGTGACAGCATTGCCAACTTATTTGAACAACGTGATTTTGCCCGTGCAGTCCGTGAGATTATGACCTTAGCAGATCATGCCAATAAATATATCGATGATAAAGCACCGTGGGCACTGGCTAAGCAGGAAGGTAAAGAGGGAGAAGTCCAGGATATCTGCTCTATGGGTATCAATTTATTCCGCGTACTGATGACTTACCTAAAGCCCATTATGCCGAAACTGGCCGAGCGTAGTGAAGCATTCCTCAATGAAACACTGGATTGGCAGTGCATTAAGGCACCGCTTGCCGGCCATCAAATCAATAAGTTTAAAGCCCTGTTCCAACGTATTGATCCTAAAAACGTAGAAGCTATGGTTGAAGCCTCTAAAGAGAGTATTGAAGCGGATAAAGCAGCAAAAGCAAAACAAGCGGCAGCTGAGCTTGAAGCATCCCAGTCAGAGCTTGATAAGGAGCCGCTGGCAGCGGAAATCGACTTTGATACCTTTGCCAAAACAGATCTGCGTGTGGCATTAATTACCAAAGCAGAGTCAGTACCCAAGGCTAATAAACTACTTAAATTAACCCTGGATTTAGGTGGCGAAACGCGCACTGTCTTTGCCGGGATTAAATCTGCGTACACGCCTGAAGAGTTAGAAGGGAAACTGACCGTTATGGTTGCCAACCTTGCGCCGCGTAAAATGAAGTTTGGTTTATCAGAAGGTATGGTATTAGCCGCAGGTCCCGGTGGTAAAGAGATCCATATTCTCAACCCGGATGATGGCGCAAAACCCGGTCAGCGTATTATGTAGCTCAAAACCCACCTTTGCCGAATTTTTTAGTCGGCAATGACGACTAAGAAAGAAAGCCCAAGTTATTAAAACTTGGGCTTTTTTGTATGCATCTTGAAATCGAGAAGCTTGCTTATCGCTCGGCTAAAGCCGAGGCCCCTGAGATGCGAACTCGCCCGCTCAGGCCGCCTTATTCGCCCGAGGCCCCGTATAGGCACTTAGCAGCAACAACTACTTCACCCGCAGCAAACTATGCTCACTGTTTTCCAGCTGTATAGTGAGCGTTTGCGAGCGCTGCATTTTATCGACGCGGTTAATATATGCAACTGAGTAACCTCGCTTCTTCATCCATTGCATCGGACACTGGAAACTGTCTTCACTGACCACAAAAGTATCATTAAGCAGATGACTCTGCTGTACGGATTTTTGCTGAATACTGACTATCCAGACACGCTGCTGAAACTCCTGAATTTCAGCACAAGCACGAGTAAGTTTTGTGCCCTTGAGAGTCAGCCAGGAAGCAAGTTGATTAAATATACTCATTGCTTAGGGTAATTTATGGCCGCGTGCGCTTTCATATAAAAAATAC
>JBFGZH010000200.1:0-5103 GCA_041586895.1 Psychromonas sp.
AATCTGCATAAAATTGCCAACGAATTTCTAATGGCCATATTCTTCTTTTTTATTGGCCTAGAAATAAAACGTGAATTATTAGATGGCGAGCTTTCCAGCCTGCAGAAAGCACTGCTTCCTCTGTTTGCCGCCCTGGGCGGAGTTATTTTTCCGGCCTCGATCTACTATCTAATTAACCACCAGCTGCCTTCGGCAAGCGGCTGGGGCATTCCCATGGCCACCGATATCGCCTTTGCCTTAGGGGTTCTGGCTATTGTCGGCAGCCGTGTGCCTGTCACCCTGAAACTGTTTTTATCCGCACTGGCTATCGGCGATGATTTAATGGCGGTTATTGTAATTGCTATTTTCTATACCGAGCAAATATTTGCCAACGAACTGCTGTTCGGTTTAGCCGGGCTGGTTGTTTTAGGCATAGCCAACCGCGCCGGGGTGCGCAGCCCGCTGTTTTATTACACCATAGGTTTAAGCGTGGTCTGGGTAAGCTTTCTGGCATCGGGCGTACATGCCACTGTTGCCGGGGTGGCCGTCGCGTTCACTATTCCTTCACGCCGGGAAATCTCAATGGACAGCTATCTTGAGCAAGCCAAGCAGTTATTAAAGAATTTAGAAGCTGACCGCCATTGCGAACAGGATGTACTGACTAAGAACGCTATTAGTACGCTGAAAAAAGTCAAGTTGCTCAGCTTTAAGGCTGCCAACCCGCTGCAGCTCAAAGAGGATGCCTTACACCCCATTTCCACCCTGTTTATTGTCCCCGTCTTTGCCCTGGGGAATGCCGGTATCAGCATTGACAGCAATATGCTTGCACAACTGAGCAACCCTGTTGTATTGGGCGTTTCCGCCGGACTGCTGCTTGGTAAACCTATTGGCATTTTCCTCTTTACTAAACTGCTGACCAGTTTAAACTGGGGGCGCTTACCGGCAGGCGTAACCTGGTCACATGTCATTGGCGCCGGCTTCCTGGCCGGAATGGGCTTTACTATGTCGCTGTTTATTACCGATCTTGCCTTTAAAGATCCTGAGTTACAGATTATTGCTAAAGTATCCGTACTTGCCGCTTCCGTTCTCTCCGGGATTATTGGCTACATTATTTTAGTGCGCAGCAAACCCATCAACAGTTAAAAGGAGATAAAAATGGACGAGCAGAAATACTTAAGAAAGATGCGGGCCGTTAAAGAGAAGCAGGATCAAAAGATAGCGGCTGCCGATCAGGAGCGCGGGGTCACTATTCTTCTGGCCGGACCGGGCAAAGGAAAAAGCAGCTCGGCATTCGGCATGCTGGCTCGCTCCCTCGGCCATGGCCATAAGGTCGCTGTTGTGCAGTTTTTAAAAGGCGCCATGTCCACCGGCGAAGAGCGCTTTTTCAGCACTCAGGAAAATGTCGACTGGTTTGCTATGGGCGATGGTTTTACCTGGGAAACACAGGATCGTAGCCAGGATATCGCCAGCGCTGAAAAGGCCTGGGCAAAAGCACAACAGCTTCTTGCCGATCCGCGCTACCAGCTGGTGATCCTCGATGAGATCACTTATATGTTTAAATATAAGTATCTGGATATTGAGCCGCTGTTAACCGCGCTGAAAAATCGTCCGGAAAAGATGAATGTGGTATTAACCGGCCGCGGGCCGGTCAAGGCGTTAATCGACGCCGTGGATACCTATAGCCTTATTCTAGAGGAGAAGCATGCCTTCAAAGCCGGCGTCAAGGCACAAGCCGGCATTGAATGGTAGGCATATTATAAAGCTGTCGGCTGTCAGCGTTCAGCTGTCTGACAGCCGATGACTAATAGCTGACAGCTAATCGTGCTAGTTTATCCCCGAATGACGCAACAGCGCATCAATATTCGGCTCACGTCCCATAAAGTCTTTAAACAGCTGCATCGGCTCTTCGCTGCCGCCTTTTTCTAAAATAGCCTGCTGGAATGCACGCCCGGCTTGCTCATTAAAGATACCTAACTCTTCAAAACGGGAAAACGCGTCGGCAGACAACACTTCGGCCCATTTGTAGCTGTAATAACCCGCAGCATAGCCACCGGCAAAAATATGGCTGAAGCTATGTTGAAAACGGTTAAATTCAGGCGGCACAATCACGGCCACCTGCTCACGAATTTTATTGAGTACAGACTGCACCTGTGCGCCAAATTCAGGCTGATATTGATGATGCAGGACAAAATCAAACAGCGAGAACTCCAACTGACGGACCATCATTAACGCGCTGTTATAGTTTTTAGCAGCGAGCATCTTTTCCAACAGCTCAGCAGGCAGAGGCTCTCCGGTTTCCACATGTCCGGAAATCAGCGCCAATGCCTGCGGCTCCCAGCACCAGTTTTCTAAAAACTGGCTGGGTAGCTCCACGGCATCCCAGGGCACACCATTGATTCCGGAAACAGCAGCCGACTCGACCTTACTAAGCATATGGTGCAGACCATGACCAAACTCATGAAACAACGTGATCACTTCATCATGGCTAAACAGGGCGGGTTTATCGCCGACCGGCTTATTGAAATTGCAGGTCAGGTAAGCCACCGGCAGCTGCAGCTCACCGTTCACTAAACGGCGGCGTACGCGGCAATCATTCATCCATGCACCGCCACGCTTAAATTCACGGGCATACAGGTCGAGATAAAAACTGCCCAGGTGGGTCTGCTGCTGATCGTAGATCTCAAAGAAACGTACATCAGGGTGCCAGCTGTCAAAATCAAAGACTTCTTTAATGGTTAAAGCGAATAAGCGTTTCACCACGGCAAACAGGCCATCAACCACTTTGTTTTCCGGAAAATAAGGACGCAGCGTCTCATCGGAAATCGCATAACGGTGCTGTTTTAAAAGCTCAGAATAATAACTGAGATCCCAAGCCTGCAGCTGCTCGATATTATCCAGCTGTTTGGCAAAGGCCAATACCTGATCGCGCTCGGCAACGGCCTGAGGATAAGATTTTTCTGCCAATTCCGTTAAAAAGCTCAGCACCTGCTCGGGTGATTCCGCCATTTTCGTGGCCAGGCTGTATTCGCCATAATCATTAAAATCCAACAGCTCCGCCAACTCGTGACGCAGTGCCAGGAGTTGCTCGATAATTTCCGTATTATCAAACTCTCCGGCATTCGGCCCCTGATCGGATGCGCGGGTGGAAAAGGCCTGATACACCTCTTTACGTAATTCGCGGTTTTTAGCATAGGTGATCACCGGCAGATAACTTGGAAACTCCAGTGTTAACAGATAGCCTTGCTGGCCTTTTTGTTGTGCCGCCTGCTTAGCAGCCGCTAAGGCGCTTTCCGGCAAACCCGCCAACTGTTCCTCATCAGTCACTAACTTAGTCCATGCCGCAGTGGCATCCATGACATTATTACTGAACTGTGACTGTAAGGAAGCCAGTTGTTGTTTGATTTCGCCATAACGCTGTTTTTTATTCTCAGGCAGGGCAATCCCGGCCAGTTTAAAATCACGTAACGCATTAGTGACCACTTTTTGCTGCTCAACCTTCAACTCGGCAAACTCTGGGCTTTGCGCAATACTTAAATAGGCTTCATATAAGCCCTTATGCTGACCGACAAAGGTGCCATATTCGGCAAATAAAGGTAAGCAGGCATCATGCGCCTTACGCAGCTGCTCATTACTGACCACGGCATTCATATGGGCTACGGGTGACCATAACTTAGCCAGATGATCCTCGGCTTCATCCAGCACATTAATAAAGTTATCCCATGTAAAGTGCGTTAAGTTGCTTAACTTATCTTCAATTAACGCTTTATTATCATTAATCGCCTGCTGCACTGCCGGAAGTATTTGCTCAGGGGTAATTTGACTAAATAAAGGCAAACCATCTGTCTGCTCTATGCTTAACTGCTCACTATTCTTCATCGCACTCTTCTCGATAGGGGAAAAATAACAGTTTTACATATATCGCCATTTGACTTCAAGCTGCAGGCAGCTGCACATAACACAATTTCCGAATCGGGGGGTTAATTGCCCTCGACTGATACTTAACAGCGGCAACTTAAGCTACATTTATTAGAAGTCATAATATTTTCTCAATGCGCCAGTCAGGATAAGCGCCTGCTGAGCGTTAATGGGAGTGCCGTCAGGATGAAAATAAAAAACATTTTTGCAGTTTTAAAACCGCTCATTATCAATCAGCGCCTTTCTAAGCAGCTGCTTGTTTATATCTTATTATGCAGTGGTGCCCTGGCGATTATTATCAGTCTGGTGCAGTTAAGCTGGGACTTTAAACAGGATGTACAGAAAATAGAAGAGAGTCTCGGTCAGATTGAGTCAAGCTTTTTACAGCCGATGGCAGCGAGCTTATGGAACCTTGATGAAGAGCTGATAAAAATCCAGATTGAAGGCATTATGCAGTTATCAGATATGCAGTACGTACGCGTCCATGAAGTGATTGGCGATAATGAGATCCCGCTTATTGAGCAGGGAGAATGGCAGCAGAAGTTTGATATCAGCAGAGAATTTGCACTTGTTTACCAGGGCGAGGTGGTCGGTAACCTGTTTGTGGCCGCTTCTCTGGATAAAGTTTACAACCGCTTAATCGCTAAATTAATGGTGATTCTGATCAGCCAGACCATCAAGACGATGATCGTCTCGATCTGCATTTTGTTAATTATCTATTATCTGGTGATACGCCATATCAATAAGATAGCCGAATATACCCACAATATTAAGCTGACCACGCACAATAAAAACCTGGTTTTAGACGGCTATCGCAACCTATCCTCTCCTGATGAGCTCGATGAACTGGTTTATCTGCTTAATCAAATGCAGGAAAAGATCCTCGCTGAGTTCACCGCTAAAAAAATCGCCATGGAGGAGTTGCAGCAGGAGCAGGACTTTTCGGCAACTATTATTAAGTCCTCAAATACGGTTATCTGCTGTTTAGATAACGCCCTTAACATAACCACCATCAACCCCGCCGCGGTTAATTTAACCGGCTATCCACAGGCGCAGCTGCTGCAGAAAAACTGGCTGGATATTTTCGTCCTGGCTGAGCGCCAGCAGGAGCTGCAGGAGAAGCTGAGCAGCAATACCGAGATCCACAACCTGGAAATTAATATGCATGATAAGACGGGGCGAACCAATACGCTGCTGTTGACCTTTTCG
>JBFGZH010000201.1:0-5051 GCA_041586895.1 Psychromonas sp.
AAGAGTAAGGAAGATCACCGTTATCAATCTCCGTCAGTCAATAAACCGCACCTTAGCAGGCAAGTAGAGCAATCGCAGAAAAGAGAGAAACAGCTTAAAAGTAAAGAGCAGCATTTTATGGATCGCCAAAAGCAGCGCCCGGTGAGCAACGCAGATAAGGGAGTGACAAAACAGCTGTCGAGAAAAAGTCATAAGGAGGTAAAAACTTATCGGCCAGAGCAAAGAAGAAGTTATCATCGTCCTCAACGTGAAGTTAAACGTGAGAAGCCGCTAGCAATTTATCCACTGCAGCAGCACAGAGATAAATCGAGGTCGAACAAACATGAAAAATGATTAATGATTGACGCAATAAAGAGATGGAGAATGTCTAAAAATATAAAATAATAACTACAGAACATTTAAAAATTAAAATAAATAACCTAGCATGTATTATGCCTGTCATTAAGCGTGGGTTTTGCCTAGCTTACAGTGATAGCCATATACTCGATATTTTATTTCCTATAGAGTGTTGTTCAATATTTACAAATTAAGGGTGAAATAATGATGAAAAAATTAATTAGCGCATTAATGGTAGTTGCCTTTTTAACCGGCTGTGCTCGTCAAAGTGCCACTACCGGTGAACAGGAAACCAGTCGAGCAACGATAGGGGCGCTGGGTGGAGCCGTGGTCGGTGCGCTGGCCGGTGCAGCAACAGGTAAGAAAAATGCCGCAATTTATGGTGCCGTAGGCGGGGCTGCTATTGGTGGCGGTATTGGTTATTCTTTTGATCAGCAAGAGGCGGCATTACGAGAAGAGTTATTAAACTCCGGCGTACAGGTTCAACGTGTCGGCGAAAATGAGCTGCAGCTTATTATGGCGCAGGGCATCGGCTTTGACACCGGGAGCTATAACTTAAGCGGAAGTATTTTTTCAACTTTAAATGGAGTGGCGAAAATACTTAATGAATATCCTAAGTCATCATTAAGAATTATCGGCCATACCGACAGTGTTGGCAGTGCCGAGTCTAATTTAACTCTTTCTGAGCGCCGTGCGGAATCTGTCGGTAATTACCTTATTAGCCAGAACGTTAAATCGGGACGTTTAACGACCTTAGGTTATGGGGAACGTCGTCCGATAGCAACTAATGATACAGCCGCCGGGCGCGCAGCTAACCGTCGTGTGGAAATTATTATTACCGCAAATTAATGCCCAGCCAAGTGCCTTAGAGATGAAAAAGCCGAACAAAAGTTCGGCTTTTTATTGCACAATATTTACCACGGCTCGACATTGACCCGTACTTTTATTTTTTTACCCGGATGATGATTCATACGCGTTCTATATTCAACGCCGCGATAACGGTACCAGACATGGTAGCCAATCACTTCTTCTTTGTAGTGGGTCTCATAGCTGACGGCACAACGCGGTTGATTTTGATAAGAAATGCTTGTTCTGGAATGGTCATAACCCCGATGCGAGAGATCATGGCCGACCGAGGCACCCAGCACTGCGCCAACGACTGTACCTACTTTTTTATTGCTCTTATTATGGCCGATTTTATTGCCTATTGCCCCGCCAATAATACCGCCTAGAATAGTACCCGTATATGAATGTCCGGGATTGCTATATTCTTCATAACTTCGCTGTTCGCTCCAGCACTCCTCCCGAGGCAGACGCTGTTTAATAGTGCGGATGATCGGCTCGACGTCGGTTACTTTGGCCCAGTTTGATTTTCCATGATGATGCGGCTTAGCCGATAGAGTTGGGCTCACTGCCAAGCCTATGATAAGAGGCGCTAATATCAGTTTGTTCATAATGCTGTCCTTAGTGAGAGCAGTTATTGCTGTTTGTTTTATATTTAAACAATAGCTGCAGCAAGCTGAACAGAAGCTGAATATTTTGCTGATAAGGGGAAAAAAGGACAACTATCTGGCACAGGAAGCAGTGCGGGTCGCTGTCTTGTTAACTGAGTTCAGGCAAGTAATGCTTTTACCAGTTGTGGAACCAATTCGCTGGCCTTGCCGCGCTGTATTTGCCTAAAGTGGCTCTGCACTGCACTGGCATCTAAATTAATCTCAATAGAGTCAGCACCGGCATAATTTGCTTCTTCAACAAAACCGGCTGCCGGGTAAACATTGCCGGAAGTGCCGATGGCAATAAACAGCTCTGCATCTCCAAGGTGGGCATAAATAATATCTAAGCCTATAGGCATTTCACCAAACCACACTATATGCGGTCGCAAGGGGGCTGCAGGTTGGCAGCAACTACATAGATCGCTACGCATCAGATCACCTGACCATGGAATCACCTGCTCTGATTTTGGGCAGCGAACTTTTAGTAATTCACCATGCATATGAATAATATTTCTAGAGCCGGCCTGCTCATGTAAATTATCGATATTTTGTGTGACTAAGAGAAACTCGCCGTTAAAGTTGGCTTCCAGCTCTGCCAGCGCATAATGTGCCGCATTGGGTTTTATCTGTTTTTGTAGTAGATCCCGGCGGCGTTGATTATAAAAGTCTAAAACTAACTCGGGATTGCGCTGATATCCTTGCGGTGTGGCAACCTCTTCAACGGGATGATTTTCCCATAGGCCATCTGCACTGCGGAATGTGCTAATGCCGGATTCCGCGGAAATCCCTGCCCCTGTTAAAACAACAATTTTCTTATATTTACTGGTTAACAAAATACAGCTCCAAGATTCAGTAAAAATAACATTAATTAACTTTAGTATAAGCAAATTACATGACTGTTTAAGTGCAGAAACTGCTATTTTTAATAGCAAAGCAGCGCCTGAAGATCAGCTGAATTTAGGCCTTATAGCAATAATCTTGTCTTTGTGATCTCAACAGCTAGTACCTTGACTCATTAATTATGATTGATTGAACTAAGTCATTGTTCAGTAACTTAACTCAATTGGAGCCGCGGCTTCAGCCGCGCTGTAATAGACTGTTTGTTTGCTATATAGCTCGGCTAAAGCTGAGGCCACGAGTTCTTTCAATCGTTCATCTTCACTGTGTTTAGGTACTAGATTAAAAGCTACAAGATTTACTTTAAGGGTAATAATTTTTTTATTTGTTGACAAAAATAACAAAAATAACAAAAATAACAAAAATAACAAAAATAACAAAAATAATAGAAGTGATTGAAGTTTAACCTTGTTATTTCTAGGCAGCAGTTAATTAACAAAAGGAGCTAGCATCTTGCATATTAGCTTATGGAAAAGCATTCCTGCGACTATAGTTTTGCTGATCAGCATTACCCTGCATAGTACTATGCTGCACGCGGCGCAGGAATATATCACTATCAACAGTTATATTGAGCAACACCCGGAGCAGAGCGCTGTGATGGCAGACTTTGCTGAAATAGTGCGCGCTGCGGCAAAACCAGGCGCTCAATCTGAGCGTCCGCTGCGCATTGCTGTTATCTATCCGAGCAAACAGGCATCAGATTACTGGTACAGAAGCCTTGTTTCCTTTGAGCAGCGTCTGCAGAATCTGCAGCTCAGCTATGAGCTGAAGCCTTTTTTCTCGCGTGTGGCCGTCGATGTCGCTCTACAAAGCCGGCAGCTCTCGAAAGCCTTACACTGGCAGCCCGATTACCTGGTTTTTACCTTAGATACGGCTCCCCATAGCCGTATGATTGAACGTATCCTGGCTCAGGGCAAACCGAAATTGATTTTGCAGAATATGACCACGCCACTGCAGCGCTGGCAGGCTCACCAACCATTTATGTATGTCGGCTTCGATCACGCCCAGGGCACCCGCCTGCTGGCCAAACGTATGCTGGAAGAGATCAACTATCAGGGCAAATATCTGATGTTGTATCACTCACCCGGTTATGTCAGCCAAATGCGCGGCGATACCTTCGCCAGCGAAGCGGCTAAGTATTCCGATGTGACTCAAGTAGGCGCTTATTATACAAACAATAACAGTGAAAAAGCCTATCGCGCGACTCTGGCTACCTTGCAGAAACACCCGGATATGAAGATGATCTTTGCCTGTTCAACGGATATAGCACTGGCTGCCCTGCGGGCATTACGGGAAAGCAATCGTCTCGATATTCTCCTTAATGGCTGGGGAGGCGGAGACTTGGAGTTGCAGGCACTGCAGCAGGGGCTGGATCTTACGGTCATGCGTATCAATGATGATAATGGTATTGCCATGGCAGAGGCAATCAAGCTTGACCAGCAGGGACAACAGGCGCGTATCCCGCATATTTTTGCCGGCGATATAGAGTTGCTCGATAAAGAGCAGCCACGTTCTGAAATCAATCAATTGATTCAACAATCTTTCCGGCTTAGCGGTCTGCCGCAGGCAATCAACTAAGTGCGCAGGTTCTATTTTTCAAGGGTTATTCTCTCGCTGGTATTCGCTATGCTGGCAATAGCTTCTATGATGCTGCTTACCGCGGTGTATTCTGGGGTAGAAAAAGCGCAGCAGCGTGATATACAACTCACTTATGAGCGAGATCAACGCTCGCTGAGCAGTCTGATGGCAGTTCAGTTCGATAATATTCGCCTGCTTAGTCAGGAAATAACCCATTATCATGAACTGCATCAGAGCCTGAATGCTAACGATAGCGTGCGCATCGCTGCAATCCTTGATGCTTTACTCGCCGATAGCAGCGGCCGCTATATTGATGCGCTGGTCGTTGAAGATAAGGAGGGCCTCAGCACAGTTGCCAGCAATATTGGTCTGCTCGGGGTGCAACTGCCGCTGGAAAAAATAGCTGAGCATGATAAGGGCTCCTTTGCTGTATGGCGCAGCATTACCCTGGAAAAAGGGGACAAGCACTATAGTTTACTGCATTTGGCGCTACCTGTGATTGATCAGCAGCTCGGTGAAGTGATTGGAAAACTGCATACCTTAGTGTTGCTTAACAATAACTACTGGCTGCTCAATCAGCTGCAGGAAATGTTCGGCTCGCAGGCCATCTCCTTGCATTCCGGTGATATTGTGCTCGATAGTCAGCAGAGTCAGGCGGGAAAACTGCAGGCCTTGCGCAGTGCAACACAGGCTACGCATAACGCGATTAGCATGACTGAAAATGGCACTGTCAGGATACATCATTTG
>JBFGZH010000202.1:0-5021 GCA_041586895.1 Psychromonas sp.
CAGTTAATTCTGTCGCGACCAGTGGGTATCCTGCTGCGCTTACTGTATACTGGACAATCTCATTATTGTGACTAAGCGCACACTTGGTCCCTTCAATATTCGTTCATCACTCGCGTGCGCAATGATGCGTTAGCAAACCTAGGAATATCTCTTTGATCTCTACTTCAAATATCACCATGCAATTTGGTCCTGAGCCATTGTTTGAAAACATTTCCGCTAAATTTGGCCATGGCAAGCGTTATGGTTTGATCGGCGCAAATGGTTGCGGCAAGTCGACCTTTATGAAAATTCTCAGTGGCGAGCTGCAGCCGAGCGCCGGCAATGTTGCTGTTACACCGGGATTTAAAGTCGGCACCCTGAGCCAGGATCAGTTTGCATTTGAACAATACAGTGTTATTGATGCGGTGATCATGGGCGATAGCGCCCTATGGAAAGTGAAGCAGGAAAGAGGCAGTATCTATGCGCAGGCTGAGATGAGCGAAGCTGACGGTATGCGCGTCGGCGACCTTGAAAGCCAGTTTGCAGAGATGGATGGCTATAGCGCCGAAAGCCGTGCCGGTGAAATTTTGATTGAAGCCGGTATAGAAGAGTCATTTCACTATGGTCTGATGCAGCAGGTCGCCCCGGGACGGAAACTGCGCGTGCTGCTGGCACAGGCGTTATTTGCCAACCCGGATATCTTATTGCTCGATGAACCGACCAATAACCTGGATATTCATACTATCAGCTGGTTGGAAGGTGAATTAAACAAGCGTAAATGTACCATGATTATTATTTCTCATGATCGGCACTTTCTTAATGCCGTTTGTACCGATATGGCCGATATAGATTACGGTGAACTGCGCATCTATCCGGGTAATTATGAGTATTTCTTAGCGCAATCGGCACTGCTGCGCGAACAGCTTTTATCGGCTAACGCCAAGAAGAGCGCTGAAATTGACGAGCTGCAGGACTTTGTCAATCGCTTTGGCGCCAATGCATCGAAAGCCAAGCAGGCCAGTTCACGGGCTAAAAAAATGGATAAAATAAAACTCGATGAAGTGAAATCGTCGAGCCGTATTGCGCCGTCCATCAGCTTTTCAGCCGGCAAAAAGATGCATCGTCAGGCACTTGTTCTGGAAGATTTGGGTCATGGTTTTGATGAGCAGCTGCTCTTTCAAGGTGGTGATCTGATTTTAGAAGCAGGCGCTAAATTGGCGGTTATCGGCGAAAACGGCGTCGGTAAAACGACCTTTCTGCGCTGCCTGGTTAATGATCTGCAGCCCCGTCAGGGGGTGGTTAAATGGTCGGAAAATGCCGCAATAGGTTACTGTCCGCAAGACAGCAGTGCTGATTTTGATAATGACTTGACGCTGATGGAGTGGATGTCGCAGTGGCGTACAGCCAAGCATAATGACCTGATGGTGCGTGCTATGCTCGGGCGACTGTTATTTAGTGAAGACGATGCCAATAAAAAGGTGCGTAACTGTTCCGGTGGTGAGAAAAACCGTCTGCTCTTTGGCAAGTTGATGATGGACGATATTAATGTCTTGATTATGGACGAACCCACCAATCATATGGATATAGAAGCAATTGAAGCGCTTAATAATGCCCTGCAGGCATTTACAGGCACCTTGATTGTGGTCAGCCATGACCGGCAGTTTGTTTCCTCTTTAGCGACACGCATTATCGATATCAAAGATAACAAGATGATCAATTTTCAGGGCACGCTGGATGAATACCTTGCCAGCCAACAAGAAGCGCTTAAAGTCGCTTAACTCAAGGTAAAGGCAGCTGTGCAGCTGCCTTTCGTCAGGAATAAAAATGACAGCTAAAAAAAATAATAACCCCCTCTATGGCTTGAAAATGGATCTGCTGCTGACTGAAATATCAGCCCATTATGGTTGGGAAAGATTAAGCGAAGCCTTAGCCATTGAGCGTTTTCAATACCATACCGGAATGAAATCGACGATTAAGTTTTTACGCAATCAGCAGTGGGCAAAAGAGAAGGTGGAAAACTTTTATCTCTATCAGTATAAAAACTTTCCCTGTCCTGATGACAAACAACTGGCCATTGCCCCACGGGATCGTTTTATTGCTGCAGAGCAAACAGCAGGGGAGCCGGTACAGATCACTGCTAAGGTCATCTCCGAGATAGATAGAGTCTCGAGATTAAGAACTTACCAAGATAGCAGCGTTAAAAAAGGGTCAGCGCGGCGCACTGAAGAACCGCCCTATGATCCCGACAATCCCTGGAACCAATAAAGCGTTAGCCGAATTGATAAGCGTCCAAAGCCAGCATACCGTATTCGCTATCTTCATGTATCTGCTTAACGGCACTGAGATCACTGCTGCCCAGTGCCGCCAATAAGGGCAGAAAGTGCTCCTGGGTAGGGTGATTAAACAACACCTCTGGCGCTTCATTAAGGTAGTTGAGCAGCGCCTTGATATCGCCACTGAGTAATTTATTTTTCACCCAATGAGTAAAGCTTTGCACTCGTGCTCTGCTCTCAGCTGATTGAGAGGGGTTAAATATTTCCCTAAGATTATGGCTGATACCGCCCGAGCCAATAATCAATACCCCCTGTTCGCGTAGTTCAGAGACTATCTGTCCGTAACGATAATTTGCAGTGGCGCCCAGGCGGCTGTTAATGGATATCGTAACGATAGGGATATCCGCTTGCGGATAGATCAGCCTTAAGGGGATCCAGACGCCATGATCCCAACCTTGCTCACTATCCAGTATCGGCGTGATCCCTTGCTGTTTAAATAGCTGGGCAACTTGTTCAGCCAACTCCGGCGAGCCGGGCGCGTGATAGTGAAGAGCATATAAGGCATCGGGGAAACCGTAAAAATCATGGATGGTTTTCGGTGAACGAGCGCTGCTAATAACGATATCCTGAGGATTATCAAAATGTGCTGAAAACACGATAATCGCTTTAGGACGTGGTATTTTTCGCCCTAATTGTTGCAAAAACAGGCTGGTTTTACTTTTCTCCACGGCCATCATCGGAGAGCCGTGAGAAATAAACAATGCCGGTTGTTTGAAGCTGCTCATACTATTTGCTCCGGACCAACAGGCACAATAGCGGATGGATTAAGTGCCTTAAGCGAGTAGTAACCCGTTTTTATATGCGTAAGGTTCACTGTTTCAACTATTCCCGGTAACGCGAGCATGCGTTTAACGTAAGCGGATAGATTGACCATCTGGGCAATGAGATTACGGTTGCATTTGAATAAACCGTAATAAGCTGCATCAAACCGGATCAGAGTGACAAAGGTGCGAATATCCGTTTCAGTTAACTGTTCGCCAAGCAGATAGGCTCTGCCATCCGCTAACTGCGCTTCCAGTTTATCCAGGGTAGTAAATACACTGTGAAAGGCTTCTTCATAGGCAAGTTGAGAACTGGCAAACCCGGCCTGATAGACACCGTTATTGAGTGTGTTGTATATTTGCGCATTGTGCTGTTCAATCTCTGCCTGTTTGTCTTTTGGATACAGATCCAGTGTCGAGCCGGTGAGATGATCAAAAGCGCTATTAAGCATGCGCATAATATCTGCAGACTCATTATTGACAATCACCCGGTTTTTTTTATCCCACAACACCGGCACGGTCGCTCTGCCGCTATAATTGCCATCGGCAGCCGTATAGAGTTGATGCAGGTATTGATAACCATTGACCGTATCCTGATCGGCTTCAGGAAAACCGCCAAATTGCCAGCCCTGCTCGGTCATTACCGGATTGACCACGGTGATCGTAATATAGTCAGTTAACTGCTTTAAAGAGCGAACCATTAAGGCACGTGATGCCCAGGGGCAGATGTAAGCGACATACAGGTGGTAACGACCTTTTTCCGCTTTAAAGCCGCCAATACCGGTCGGGCCGGCTTGGCCATCTGCGCTGATCCAGTTTCTAAAACTGGATGTCTGGCGAATAAAGCGGCCATTCTCATCTTTGTCCTGAACCGGTTGCCAGTTCTTTGTCCAAATACCCTTCACTAACATAATACCTCCGGAAATGTTTTTAGCTGCGCCTGCACGATGTTTTATTTAAGCCGTTTTATAAGCAGCTGATCCATAGAGAAACGGCCTGCACCCTGTAAGAGTAGCGTGACTGAGGCAATAAACAGTATTAGGGCATACTCATAACCGTTATTAGCGGCAAATAAGCCGTTGTCTAGATGGAAGCTTATCGCCATTAACATGGTAAAGGCGGTAGCTAAAGCTGCAGGTCGCGTCAGCAGACCAAGCAGTAAGGCGAGACCGCCAAAAAACTCCGCGCTTCCGGCTAACAGTGCCATCAGGTAACCCGGTGTAAAACCTATGCTCGCCATCCATTGTCCCGTGCCTTCGAGTCCGTAGCCGCCAAACCAGCCGAATAACTTTTGCGCCCCATGTGCAGCGAAAACAATACCTAAAGGCACACGGAGAATGAATGATGATAATGCGCTATTGGAAGCCAGTATTTTGTTGAACAGTTGTTTATTCATGGTGTTGTTTCCTTATATTGATAACTATTTTTCAGTTGCTGTAAATGTAATGCATTCTATTTATTTAATAAATAAAGCTATTGTTTAATGATTAACAACGATATATTGATAATCATCATTGCCATTGCGAAGTGAAAACTGTTTTTCAATGAGGAAGTAGGGGACTATGGACAAAATAGAGACCATGAAGGCCTTTTCAGCTGTAGTGCAGGAAGGCTCATTTGTTAAGGCAGCGCAGCGCCTTGATTTATCACCGCAGCTGATCAGCAAGTATGTTTCCCAGCTGGAAGAGAGGCTGCATACGCGGCTGCTCAATCGTAGCACGCGCAAAGTAAGCATGACCGAGGCGGGCAGTGCTTATTTTACCCGCTGTCAGCAAATTTTACTTGATATTGAAGAGATGGAAAGCGCGTTAAGTAACCTGCATCAGCAAGTATCCGGGGTATTGACTATCAGTGCACCTATGTCATTTGCTGCTAAACATCTGGGGAAGCTGCTGGTCGATTTCCAGAGACAATACCCCGAGGTAAAAATTGACCTGAAATTAACCGA
>JBFGZH010000203.1:0-5014 GCA_041586895.1 Psychromonas sp.
AAAAAGGCGACGAAATCGAAGCTGTTGTACTACAAGTTGACCCAGAGCGTGAGCGTATCTCTCTAGGTATCAAGCAAATTGCTGCTGATCCGTTCAATAACTACCTGGCAGAAAACAAGAAAGGGTCTATTGTTGTAGGTACTATTTCTGAAGTTGATGCTAAGGGTGCAACGGTAGCGCTTGTTGATGGTGTTGAAGGTTATATCCGTGTTGCTGATATCTCACGTGATCGTATCGAAGACGCATCTACAGTATTAAAAGCTGGTGATTCTGTTGAAGCTAAATTTGTTGGTGTGGATCGCAAAAACCGCGTAATCAGCCTTTCTATCCGTGCTAAAGATGAAGCAGATGAGAAAGAAGCAATTGACAGCTTAAAACAACAAGATGAAGCAAGCATGGGTAATGCAATGCTTGACGCATTTAATGCTGCTAAAGGCAAGTAATTGCTAAGATGGCAGTTTACTGCCATCCTTATTAGCATTAACTGGAGTCGGTTTACTGTATTCATTTATGAACACGAGGTAAGTTATGACTAAGTCTGATCTGATTGAAAGACTAACCAGCAAGCACTTTCAGCTGTCGGTTAAAGAAGTTGAGGAAAGTGTAAAAGAAACACTAAGCCTAATGACTAATTCTCTTGCTAACGGTGAGCGGATTGAAGTCAGAGGCTTTGGCAGTTTCTCATTACACTATCGTGCGCCACGCATTGGCCGTAATCCCAAAACGGGAGATAAAGTTGAGCTGGGCGGTAAGTATGTACCTCACTTTAAACCCGGCAAGTCTTTGAGAGAGCGGGTAAATGCCGAAAATGCTTAATACTGTTACTGGTATAAATAAAATGGTGCTTTAAAGCACCATTTTTTTTGCCTTATTTAAAATTCAATATCAATGATTTATTCATCATTGATTTTATAATACACTGCTATACTAAAATTACTTGAAAATGCTAATTCAGAATAAGCAGATTGTTGTTGCTTTGGCCACCAATAAGGTTCTGAATTAAGGCGCTATTTGTCTTGTTAGTGGGAACATTTCCAGATAGTTACTCAGGTATTCATACTTTACTTTTAGGTGCGACCATGAAACGTTTTCTTACTTTGATCATTGCCGTTTTGCTGTTTGCGATTGCCATTATACTGGGCTTAAAAAACCAACAGTTAATTACTGTTAATTACCTCGTTGCTGAAAATGATATTCGCCTGGCGACGTTATTGGCCATTATTTTCTTAGTGGGCTTTGTTGTGGCCATGCTTTTTGCCGGATTGTTTTATTTAAAATTGAAAATGAAAAACAGGCAGCTACGCAGGCTCAATAATAAACAACACAAAGAGCTTGAGCAATTACGCACTATCAGTGCATCCGAAAAAGACTAGTTTTTAGTGCAGGAGATCTTTTTCCTTCTACTCCCGGTTGCTGCGTTTTATGGCTGGTATATGGGGGTGCGCAGCGTTCACCAGAAAAATCAGAAAAAAGGGAACAAGCTCAGTAGCGATTATGTGAAAGGGTTGAACTTTTTATTAGGTGAGCAACCCGATAAAGCCGTTGATCACTTTATTGCCCTGCTCGACGTGGACAGTGAAACGATTGAAACTCATCTTGCTCTGGGGAATTTATTTCGCCAGCGCGGAGAAGTTGAGCGTGCTATCCGTATTCATCAGAATTTAATTGCTCGCCCGACACTCACCCGGGAACAAAGAGATCTGGCCTTATTGCAGTTGGGTAAAGATTTTTATCAATCAGGCTTATTTGATCGCAGTGAAGAGATATTTCTGCAACTAAAAGAGTCTCCTGAGTATCGCCAGGTTGCTTTGGAAAATCTGCTGCAGATTTATCAGCAACTTAAAGAGTGGCAAGATGCCGTTTCAGTCGCAGAAAAGTTAAATAAGTTATCCAAAGGTAAAAGCAACAGAAGAACCTTATCTTACCTGTACTGTAGTCTCGCGGAGGAGCTTAATCAACCTGGCGAGGAAAAGCAAAAAGTTAAACTTTATGAAAAAGCGCTGGCCTTATACCCTAAATGTATTCGCGCCAGCATCGCGCTGTGTGATTATTATGAATCACAAAACCGTTTGCAAAAGGCGCTGCAAATCATAGAAAAGGTACCTGAAGCCGATATTGACTTTACCGAAGTCGTATTAGATAAGCTATGGCGTTTACACCAGCAGCTAGGAACAGAGCAGTCGCTCATCATTTACCTTCATCATATTGTCAGTTTAGGCGGTGGAGCCAGTGCGGTTATTCTATTATCTAAATTGATAGCCAAATATAAGAGTATCAATCAAGCACAAGCCTTTATATTGCAGGAGTTACGCCGTAATCCGACCATGAAAGGCTTCAACCAGTTAATGACTTACCATCTGCAGCTGGCGGAGTCAAAAAGTGCAAAAGAGAGTTTGGCGCTTTTGCAGCAACTGGTCTCGGAGCAAATTAAGCTGCGTCCACAGTATCGTTGTCAAAAATGCGGCTATGCCAGTAAAAAGCTCTTCTGGTTATGTCCTTCTTGTAAAAGCTGGGGCAGGATCAAAGCCATACGTGGCTTGGACGGTGAATAATTGTCGGGCCGTTGCCATTTACCTTTATTGCCCATGCGCTATGGCAGTTATGCTCGATAAGTGTCTAAAAGTGCTTATTTAAGGGGCTAAACTGCGTCCTTGCGGCTGCAATTGCTGGTAAACAATGATAATAATACAGATACAATAGGTGTTGGCCTTAGGCCATGAAAATACAGGAAGAAAAATGACTCAATTAGCAGATCCCAAAGTAGTTATTGCGCTAGATTACGCAGATAAACAACAAGCGTTAGACTTTATTGACCAGCTTGATCCCTCTACCTGCCGCTTAAAAATCGGCAAGGAGATGTTTACCCATTTTGGGCCCGAATTTGTAAAGCAGATAGTGGCCAAAGATTTTGATCTGTTTTTGGATTTGAAGTTTCATGATATTCCCAATACTGTGGCTAAAGCAGTTAAAGCGGCCGCAGATTTAGGTGTGTGGATGGTGAATGTACACGCTAGCGGCGGTCGCCGTATGATGGAGGCTGCTAAGGCGGCTCTTGAGCCGTATGGGGATAAAGCGCCATTATTAATTGCAGTCACAGTGTTAACCAGCATGGACCAGTCGGATCTTAATGAGTTAGGTATTACACTTTCTCCAGCGGAGCAGGTGAAACGCCTGGCGGTATTAACTAAATCAGCAGGGCTGGACGGTGTGGTTTGTTCCTCTCATGAAGCACAGGAATTAAAAACCTTGCTGGGTGCCGACTTTAAACTGATCACCCCGGGGATTCGCCCGGCCGGCTCAGATGCCGGAGACCAGCGTCGTATCAAAACGCCTAGAGAAGCGCTTGACAGTGGCTCTGATTATCTGGTTATTGGCCGTCCAATCACGCAGGCAGCAGATCCTGTGCAGGTGTTAACTGAGATCAATGCCAGTTTAGTTTAATTGCTTTTTGTCATAACTCAGCAGCTAGTGTTGAGTTATGAGATTAGCTTTCATCGCGCTGCAACAATTGGCCGTAATTTGGGGACTGGAACAGTTTTAATGAAAAAGATAGATATCAATAAATATAAAGTCGAATTTATGGAAAAATTTGCTTTTGAATTTAAAAACTGGATGTCGCCGACAATTCGCGATTATTATTCACTATTTATCAAAAAAGCACATCGTAATAGACAACAGCTATTTTCTAAAGTTAAAGAATATTCCATCTTAAAGGATGGCCGTTCAGTCAATGTCGAGCAACAGCCGGTATTGCTTCCCGCTGAAGCGCGCGAGCTGTTTTTATCATTACGTTCACAGCTAGGTGAAGAGGTGCATGTTGGTGACTGGCTGAAGATTTCACAACAGCGCATTGACCAGTTTGCTGCTGTGACCGAAGATCAGCAGTGGCTGCATAATGACCTTGAACGGGCACAGCGAGAGTCTCCCTTTAAAACCACCATTGCCCATGGCTTTCTGACCCTGTCGTTATTGCCGCGTTTAACCGATAGTGTCAACCCGGAAAAGTCGCCCTATCCGAATGCCAAAATGACGGTCAATTATGGATTAAACCAGGTACGCTTTCCTTACCCGGTTAAAACCGGCAGCGTGGTGCGTGCGCACAGTCGTTTAATTAAAGTAACCCCGATCAAGCGCGGCTTAGAGATAGAAAAAGAGATCTCTATCGAGATAAAAAACACTCGCCGTCCAGGTTGTGTTGCCGTCTCTGTGGTGCGTGTTTACTTTTAACTGAGTATAAAACAGCGCAAAGTCAATTAACGTCTTTGCAGTGCGCCTGGCTAGCGTATACTTCATCCAGGGCTTGACGGATAAAGCCCTGGTGTTTGTTCAGTTGCTGTCGCGCGCTATCAGCATTTAAGCCACTGAGGATCATGAAAATAGCGGTTTTACAGTGGTTATTCGATTCTGTGAGTGCTTGTTTGGCCTGCTCTGCAGTGCAGCCGGTTGCTTGAATAACAATATTTTGCTGTCGTTGTACTAATTTACTGTTGCTTGCTTGTACATCAACCATTAAATTAGTAAAGACTTTACCGCTGCGGATCATGGCCGCTGTGCTGATCATATTGAGTACCAGCTTTTGCGCCGTGCCGGCTTTCATGCGTGAATAGCCGGTAACGACTTCCGGACCGACGATAGGCGTAATGCTGATCTGTGCTAATTCCGCCATTGTACTTTGCGGATTACAGCTCAGTGCAGCAACCTTGGCGCCTACCGATAAAGCATAGCGCATTGCCCCTAGCACATAGGGAGTGCGACCGCTTGCTGCAATACCTACCAGTACATCTTTACTATTAATAGCGATTGCCCGCAGATCACTGCCACCAAGCTGCGCATTGTCTTCGGCATTTTCTACCGCCTGCAGAATAGCCGGGTGGCCGCCGGCAATCAACGCGGTCACTTGTTGCGGATTTGTGCCAAAAGTAGGCGGGCATTCACTGGCATCTAAAATACCCAGACGCCCGGATGTTCCAGCCCCACAGTAGATTAAGCGCCCGCCGGATTGAAAGGCCTGCGC
>JBFGZH010000204.1:0-4979 GCA_041586895.1 Psychromonas sp.
GGGTACGGCCACTCTGTTGAGAGCTTCGTCCATTGTGATATCCGCGGTCACATCTCTCAGGCGGGCAGCCGGGCTCAGGATGATCCGATGGGCCAGAGCAGCCCTGGCCAGCTTTTTGATATCGTCGGGGAGGACATAGTCACGGCCCTCCTTGGCTGCCAAAGCCTGGCCAGCCCGGTAAAGCGCCAGGCTGCCTCGCGGGCTGGATCCCAAGTAAATATCGGGGTGGTCCCGCGTATAATGTGTCAGGTCGACGATATACCGTTTCACTTCGGGAGAAACATACACGTCCTTGATCGCATCTTGAGCCTGAATGAGCTCTTCAACCGAAGCCACTTGCTCCAGCTCATCCAGCGGATGCGTGTATTGCTGGCGGTCCAGCACGGAGATTTCGTCCTCTTTGCGCGGGTAACCTAGCCGGACGCGCAGCATAAAACGATCCAACTGGGCTTCGGGAAGCGGAAAAGTCCCTTCGTATTCGATCGGATTTTGGGTCGCCAGCACCGCTAAAGACACCTGGCAGATTGTTGCCGATATCGATAAAACGCATAGCGATATCGCTACCTTAAAGAAACATTTACAGGCTAAGGCCAATGTCGCCGTTAAAAATAATATCCATTGCTCGATAGAAGTAAACCATCAGGAGCTTTTACTGCTGATGGCGGGTAGCGATGCTTACCAAAAAACTGCTGAAGAGGAAACAACGGTTCATCATTATGCCAATGTGCTATTTAACAATATGCGTGGTGGTGTGGTTGTTGATCAATACTGGGTTGAAAAACAAGACTTTATCAAAACCCTGAGCCATGCCAATAAAGTGGTCGCAGAAAAAAATGCCGCGTTTTTTGCAACTTTACCTGAACGTATCGACTACCAGGAGCTGATTGCTTCAGCGGCACAGGAAAATGATCCTCAGCTGCTGCGTCTTTGCCATGAGTACCTGCCGCTAACCTTTGGTCGTCGTCATGGTGATCCAAGCCGCCCCTGGAACCATTTTGAGATAAAATTAAAAGATGAGAATGGCGACCGTCTGCTGTCTTACCAGGGTAACTGGCGTGATATTTTCCAGAACTGGGAAGCACTTGGCCTGAGTTATCCTAATTTCGTCAAATCCTTTATCGCTAAGTTTGTTAATGCATCGACGGCAGATGGCTATAACCCATACCGTATTACCAAAGCGGGCATTGATTGGGAAATGTTAGAGGAAGACGATGCCTGGAGCAATATCGGTTATTGGGGTGATCATCAGATCATTTACCTGCAGAAGTTTTTAGAGTTATCTAAGAAATACCAGCCGCAAGAGCTTAATAAATTATTGCATGCTGAAATTTTCAGTTATGCCAATGTTCCTTATGAAATTGAAGGCGTTGAGCAATTATTTGCCGATCCTAAAAATACCGTTATCTTCAATGATGATAAACAAGCACTTATCGAAAACCGTGTTGCGCAGTTAGGCAGTGATGGTCGACTAGTGCTAAATGCTGACAATAGCGTTTACATGGTTAACCTGACTGAAAAACTACTAGTGCCGCTACTGGCTAAACTGGGTAACCTGGTTGTTGACGGCGGAATCTGGCTAAATACACAGCGTCCTGAATGGAATGATGCGAATAATGCGATTGTTGGTACAGGTCTTTCTATGGTGACTCTGTACTATATGCGTCGTTATGTCGCTTTCCTGCAAGATCTACTAAAAGGCAATGCGGGTAATGTGCAACTTTCAGCTGAATTGGCACAGTGGGCTGCTGCGACTGCACAAATTTTGCAGGAAGCGAATACAATTCTTAACCAAGGCGTAATCAGCAGCGAAGCGCGCAATAAGGTTCTGCGCAAACTAGCAACGGCTGCAGCAGACTACCGTGCTGTTGTTTATAAAAAGGGTTTCTCTGGAAAAACAACTGTTGAGAGTGCGTCTATCGTAGAGATGCTTGAAGCTAGCCTGAAAGTGATGGATGAAAGTATTGCGACTAACCTGCGTAAAGATGGTTTATATAATGCTTATAACATCATCAATTATACTGCAGACAGTGTAAATGTGGATTTGCTTTACCCTATGCTTGAAGGCCAGGTGGCAGTATTGTCTGCAGGGGTGTTATCACCTAAGGAAGTCGTTTCTCTACTGGATAATTTATACGCCAGCGAGATGTTCCGTGAAGATCAGAAGACCTTCATGCTTTATCCTGATCGTGATTTAGCACGTTTTACCAATAAAAACTGCATCAGTGCTGCTCGCGTAAAGGCTAATGCATTACTTAATGAGATGGTAGCTAAAGGAGATCGTCGCATTATCGAGGTGGATGCGGAAGGGGCTTACCATTTCAATGCCAACTTTGAAAATGCCGGTGTATTAACAACGGCACTAGCAGCTGCGAAAGCAGATTATCAGGATATCGATACTGCAACCCTTGCCGATGTATTGGCGATTTATGAAGAAGTATTTAACCATCAGGCGTTTACCGGACGTTCTGGCACCATGTTCGCTTATGAAGGGTTAGGCTCTATCTACTGGCACATGGTATCAAAACTGTTACTGGCAGTTCAGGAAAACTATTTTTCCGCATGGCAACAAGATCCAGCCTCTGCAGAGACAACTAAGCTTGCTGAATACTACTATAAAGTACGTGAAGGTATCGGCTTTAATAAAACGCCTGATGTTTATGGTGCTTTCCCGACTGATCCTTATTCACATACGCCTAAGCAGGCGGGAGCACAGCAACCGGGCATGACTGGGCAGGTAAAAGAGGAGATCTTAACGCGCTTTGGTGAATTAGGTCTGATTGTTGAACAGGGAGAAATTCACTTCCGGCCGTCTCTGCTTAAAGAAACTGAGTTTTTGACTGAGAATGATGAGTTTAAGTTTATTAATCTCAATAGTGAATATGAAAGCATTCCATTAGCGGCCAACACCCTGGCATTCACTTACTGTCAAATTCCTTTTGTCTATAAGATTGTTGGAGAGGGAGAAAGCTCTGTGGTGGTAACAAATGAAAACGGTGAAGAGCTGCAGTTAAATACATTAGCACTGGATGCACAGCTAAGCCGTCAGATATTTGCTAGAAGTGGCGCCATTAAGCAGGTTAGCGTTTCTATTCCGGCAACTATGTTATTGAAGACACGTTAGGAGTTATGATGAATAGTCACCTGTTGCAGGTGTCAGGATTTGATGCGACGGGCTATGCGCCCGTCGTTGATTTCCAGACATGGCGAGTAGCAATGCTCAACTACATTGATGAGCTTGAGCCGGAGCAAATTGATAATTTTCAGTGTCACAATGAAACCGATGAGGTCTTTGTCTTGTTGTCAGGGAAATGCATTCTCTTTTGTGCTGAAGTTGATGAGCAAAACAATATCACTGACATCATCGCTTGGGATATGGAAATTAACAAAACCTATAATATTAAGCGCGGTGTCTACCATACCCATACTCTGAGTGAAGATGGCAAGGTTTTGATTATCGAAAATCGCGATACGGATGACAGTAACTCACCGAAGATACTGGTTGATGATACTGTTCGTCGAAAACTGCAGGAAATGACTGCGCAGAAATGGTCATAAGGGTTTTTAATGAGTGTGAGGAAAGGCAGTTAATCTGCCTTTTTGCATTTTTAGCGCATTGAATTAAAAATAGGAGGAAAGTATTCGCAGGAGCACTAATTTAATTTTTTGACAGAATGCCTAATCACTAAGGTGGGGGATAATTTATTTTTCAGTTGATAGCTTCCATTATTGATCAATGCTACCAGTGCGTTGGCCGCTTCAATCCCCATCTCTTTAACTGGAAAGTTAACTGTGGTCAGCCCGGGTCTTATATGTTGACTATAGGTATCATTATCGAAGCCGACAATAGAGATATCTTCACCAATAGTGAGACCTCTTTCTGCGCATACATCGTAGGCAGCTAAGGCAATATTGTCATTTTGGCAAAAAATAGCGGTAATGCCATTATCCCGATCTAGTAAGCGCCGGACCTTTTCATGATTGCCACTATGATCAAAGCGTCCTTCTTCAATCAAATTAATATCGTACTGCAGACCATATTCAGCAAGTGCATTCCGATATCCCTGCAGGCGATCCCGGCTGTCGATTTTGCTAAGTTGTCCGCTGATACAGGCTATTCTAGTGTGACCAGATTCAAGCAGGTACAAAGTGGCAAGATATCCGCCAAGTTCATTATCAATACTGATACATTGCTTCGATAACTCCGGTATATAGCGGTTGAGAATAATGGTTGCCGGTGTTTTTTTTGTTATTTCCAGCAATTCTTCATCAGATAACATATCAGAGTGAATAATTAAGCCATCAACCTGCCTGGATTGAAGAAAGCGAATTGAGTCTTTCTCTTTTTCTTTTGATTCCTGACCACTGGTTACAATCAGATGCATATTTTTCTGACGGACGGTATTTTCAGTGTTATGCATTAAAGGGCCATAGAAAGGGCCATCGAGAGAGCCGACTAGCATGCCGATACTGTTTGAACGGTTGGATGCCAGTGCTTGAGCAAAGGCGTTTGGCTTGTAACCGAGCTTTTCTATTGCAGCAAATACCTTAACTTTATTTGACTCTTTGACCGTCGCATGACCATTTAAAGTTCTGGAAACCGTTGCTTGCGAAACCTTGGCCAGTTCGGCTACTTCCTTAATGGTGATCAAGCTATTCTCCTTGAGAATGTTTTTTCAATTTTGAATGCATAGAGCAAGCGCTTTCGTTACGTTTTGTTACATTATATGGAGTATCGTAGATCTAGGCAAGTGGCATCTGTTTGTTTTAACAGTAAAGTACAGCAATTTTCTGCCGGCTATTGTTTTAGTTCAATAGTGAGTTTGCAGAGTGTGAGTTGGCTCTCATGAAAGCGCTTACTTTGGTGACGAGGTTCACTTTAAAGGCTCTATTTTGCCTTTATACTTGTTTTCGAAATCGGCAGGTGGGCTTTTAATTATTTTTACATTTTTATTTAAATGATCCCTGGCCTTTTTTTTAAA
>JBFGZH010000205.1:0-4968 GCA_041586895.1 Psychromonas sp.
ACCCGATGTCCATTCGCTGGTTTGCCCACCGCTATCTGCTTAAACAGAGTATCACTTTTTATCAGGATGACTTTGCCGGACGCATTGCCACCAAAGTGATGCAGACCGCACTGGCGGTGCGTGAAACTGTGATGAAACTGCTTGATGTAATCGTTTATATACTGGTCTATTTTATCTCCATGGTGGTGATGATAGCGCAAGCGGATATTCGTCTGGCCATCCCTATGCTGATCTGGTTAGTTATTTATATCGCTCTGCAGGTTCATTTTATTCCGCGCTTAAGGGCGGTGGCCACTGAGCAGGCAGATGCCCGCTCGACCATGACCGGACGCATTGTTGACAGCTATACCAATATATCAACGGTCAAGTTATTTGCCCACAGCGAATCAGAGTCACAATATGCCAAACAGGGGATGCAGGGGTTTCTTGATACTGTATACAGGCAGATGCGCCTGGTGACCTGTGTCAATGTCAGCGTACAGGCCTCTAATTTTATACTCGCTTTTGCGATCAGCGCCTTAGCGATTTATTTATGGATGCAAAGCGCCATCAGCGTCGGTGCCATCGCCATCGCCATCAGCTTAGCATTACGCTTAAATGGCATGTCGCGCTGGATTATGTGGGAACTCAGCTCCCTCTTTGAAAATATAGGTACAGTTGCAGATGGCATGTCCACCTTAGCCAAACCCAATAGCGTTGAAGATGCAAAGAATGCGCAGCCATTAATCATCGATAAAGGCGCAATCGACTTTCGCAACGTCAGCTTTCACTACGGTGAAAACAAAGGTGTGATTGATCATTTAAATTTGAATATTAAAGCGGGCGAAAAAGTCGGTTTAGTTGGCCGCTCTGGTGCGGGTAAATCAACGCTGGTCAACCTGCTGTTACGCTTTTACGATGTTGAGCAGGGCACGATCAGCATTGATAAGCAGAACATCAGTCATGTGCAGCAGGAGAGTCTGCGTTTAAATATCGGCATGGTCACTCAGGATACCTCTTTACTGCACCGCTCAATCCGTGAAAATATTCTCTACGGGCGCCCCGATGCAACGGAAGAGGAGATGATTAAGGCAACCAAGCAGGCACAGGCCCATGAGTTTATATTAGGCCTTACCGATAGCGCAGGAAATAGCGGCTATGATGCGCAGGTCGGTGAGCGCGGCGTGAAACTCTCCGGCGGGCAACGCCAGCGTATTGCTATTTCCCGCGTGCTGCTTAAAGATGCGCCGATACTTGTATTAGATGAAGCGACATCGGCGCTTGACAGTGAAGTTGAAGCCGCCATTCAGGAAAGCTTATATGAACTGATGCAGGGAAAAACCGTGATTGCCATTGCTCACCGCCTATCCACCATTGCTGCTATGGATCGTTTAATAGTGTTAGATAAAGGCCAGATTGTCGAGCAGGGCTCACATCAGGAGTTAATTCGCGGCAGCGGCATTTATGCCGAGCTTTGGGCGCATCAGACGGGTGGTTTCTTAGGTATGGATTAATATTTATGCAGCCTGGCCAATAGAAAATGTGCGGCACACGAGTTTTACAATAATAAGTTTTTTACAGGATAAAACATTCACCTATACTGCAGTGAATCAGTAGGGCTTTAAGTCTCACTGTATAACAATAAAAAATATACCATCAATCAAGGAGATATCATGACTAAAATAAACTATGTACTTCCACTTGCATTACTGGTTTCTGGTGCACTGCAGGCTGAACAAAGTGAAAACCCCTGGTATGCCGGGGCTCGTATCGGCGGCACCCACTATAGCGATTTTGCTAATGGACCGGCAGGTGTCGATAAAGACGACTTTGGCGGCGGTGCCTTCCTTGGCTATAATGTCAGCCGCTGGTTCGCCCTGGAAACGGGTTACACCTATTTAGGAGACCCTGATGTTAATGGTTCAGGCTCTATTGAGCAACAGGCCATAGATCTGGTCGGTAAATTCACCTGGAAGACAACTGATTCATTAGATGTGTTTGCCAAAGCCGGCGGTGCCTACTATTTTGCCGAAGGTCAGGATGGTTTAAATGCCGATGATGAAGGTGTGGTTGCCACAGCGGGTCTGGGCGTGGAATACTTTTTCAATCAAAATGTCTCGACACGTCTTGAGTATCAGTACTATCACGATATCGAGCTTGAAGACACGGACTGGGATACGCATTTCTATGGCCTGAGCCTGGTTTACGCCTGGGGAGCTGCGCCAATGGTCATGCCAATGATAGCTGCGCCTGTTATAGCGCAAGCTGTAGCCGAGCCGGAAGTCATTGCCGAGCCTATTGAGATTGCTCCGCTGAGCGTGGAATTACCCTTTATGTTTGACAGCGACGAGTTATCACAGGAGTATATGCAGCAATTAGCGCCTATTGCCCAGCATCTGCTTGACTATCCGCAGGCACAGCTATTTGTGGTCGGCCATACCGATAGCCGTGGCTCAGAAGCCTACAATCAGAAACTTTCTGAGCAGCGGGCGGCACTGGTCGCTGACTATCTGGCTAACAGCTATAATATAGATAAAAGCCGTATTATTCAGGAAGGTCGTGGTGAGCTCGAGCCAAGAGCAAACAATGAGACAGAGGAAGGCCGCGCGCTCAACCGTCGCGTCACCGTATTTACCCCCGGCCTGACCATTGAACAAAAATAAAGCAACGCGAATATAGCTGCACAAAAAGCGCCTGACGGCGCTTTTTTATTATCTATCAATCACAGGCTGCAATTGGGTCTTTTTACATTTATCACCGGCAGGCGGGCGATTTCAGCCTGCAGATCATCAATACGGGTCGCATGCGAAGGGTGAGTCGATAACAGCTCTGGCAGTTGATTAGCAGAAGAGGCGGCCGCCATATTTTTCCACAGCGCAATACTTTCTTTAGTATCAAAGCCCGATTCAGCCAACAGGCGTAAACCGATAATATCCGACTCACTTTCCTGCGCTCTATTATAAGGCATCAGCACGCCATACTTTACGCCTAAGCCTAATCCGGCCATCGTCAGGCTATGATACTCACTGCCACTTAACGCAGCATTGGAAAGCTGTAATCCTGCATCGGCCAACTGACTGCGCGACAGCCTTTCATTACTGTGCTGCGCCAGTACATGGGCAATTTCATGAGCGATGACCGTGGCCAGCTGATCTTGATTTTTAGCGACATTAAGCAAACCGCTATAAACGCCAATTTTACCGCCAGGCAGTGCAAAGGCATTCACCTGCTCACTATCAAAAACCACCACCTCCCATTCGTTAAAATCAGGCTGAGGGGCTAAACGCGCTGTAATGGTATGGCTTATACACTGCACATACTGATTGATTTTTGGGTCGTTATTAATCTTTTCCTGTTTTTTTAATTCCTGAAAAGACTGTGCTCCCAGTTGTGACATATCATTGCCGGAAAAAAGTAAAACCTGCTGCCGTCCTGTCGGTGAGCTTGCACAGGCAGCCAATAAAAATACACTGGCGAGAAAAACCGCTAATTTGAAAGAAGATTGTAACTGCATTGTGAAGTTCCTTGTCTTGGTTATTGTCCGTTTATCACCTGCGCATGGCTGATTTTTGCTTCTTGCTTGTTAGCAGGTATATTGATCATAGTAACAAAGCGGCCAATAACAAAACAATAGCAAAACCATACTGGCCTGCATTTGTAAAATGATAGTCAAAGCTGTTAAAATCGCTCATATTATCGCCGCAATATCAGCTGCTAAACGGCACACTCACAGCCAGGCTGCTTAAGGGATTAGCCGCATAAGGTCCTGACAACTATTTTCCCCCTAGGAATTTGTATTAATGAAAAAACAGCTCTCAAGCAACTGTATCACCTTAGCTATGGCAACGGCTCTGTTTATCAGCGCCTGCACAACCATACAAAAGACAAGCTTAATAAGCGAACAGCACAGTCAACAAGCCAAGCTTCCGGTTGAAGTCTCTATCGCTTCACTTGACGACTTAACCGCCTTATTTGCCCAATTACAATATAACCAGAACAGCTGGACAAAAGATAACGGTGAGGTGGCACGCCTAACTTTTAACGGGATCAGTGAAAACTGGAAAGAAACGTCAGATACACTGCCGGTAGCGGTCAAGAAAGAGGTCTTTTTCCGCCTGATGACGCCTCTGGTATTAATTGCTAATGAGAAAATAGAAAAGGAGCGTGAGCTGATAAAGCACAGTGCCTTAAACTCACGGGCAGTTAAAAAACTGGCTGTAAAATACCGGCTTATTAAAAATGAGCAAACTGCTATGACTGAAAAGCTGCGTACCCGCCTGCTGCAGCGGGTTGATATATTGCCACCTTCATTGGCATTAGCGCAGGCGGCAGAAGAAAGCGGCTGGGCGACCTCCCGTTTTGCCATAGAGGGCAATGCCTTTTTCGGCCAGTGGGATTTTTCCGGTAAAGGTATGAAACCGCGACAGCAACGTTCCGGTCTGGGTAATTACGGGGTCGCGCGTTTTGCCAGTCCGCTTGCCTCAGTTGAAGCTTATATGCTGAATATTAACAGCAATCGCGCCTACCAGAAATTACGCACGCTGCGTGCGCAACTGCGAGCTGAAAATAAAGCGATCAGCGGCTATCAACTCGCTGCTACCCTGGATAAATATTCCGAGCGTGGTCAGGCATACATTGACGGCTTACGGTCAATGATCCGCTACAATAAACTGGCGCCAATTGATCAGGCTAATTTAGCTGATAATCCGTTGATTCATATCACTTCTGATTGGCTATAGAAAGAGAACAACAGCTTGTTTAACAAGCTGTTGTTTAGGGGCTATTGACCTTTCGCGTGCATTTTTGCAGCAATTTGTTCGTGCTTTATACAAGGCAGAGCCTGCGTAGTGTAGTTATTTTACATAAACAGGCGATAATGTATCCCCAAGCCACTTTGTAATGCTTTGATGGTATCGGTTATCAAAATTGGCCACGCCCCAGCCTAGCACAGCATCGTGAACATGTACTTTCAAGCAGGCTTGAAATGCC
>JBFGZH010000206.1:0-4941 GCA_041586895.1 Psychromonas sp.
CTTGCCAGAGCAAAAAATAGCCTCCAGCAGGAACGGCTACGAAAGATAAATAGGCCCTAGGGTAGTTAAGGCAGTCAACGCCTTCTGGCTTCGATAAGGCTGCCATTATCCTTGCTGAGCAGAGCATTAAAAGGAAGGTGGCAAAATCTGTTGTAGATGCTGGCTGGTCAATGCTCAAAGCAAGAGTTGGAATATAAAGCGATAGGCGCTGAGTTGTCTTGGCAATGGTCAATGAATAATACTCCAGCCAAACTTGTTGGAGTAACGGGGGCCGCTAGGAAAGGTAGAAGAGGTTTGTGAATAAGAGAATAGGGTTGTTCCGAGTGCCAAGCTGTGCATGATATTCATGCACCCCAAAAACATTCTTGCGCGGCATACCCTCTAGCTGTATGAATCCCCGTGCTTTTAGCTCGGGGATAATGTCAGCTTAGTGACGCATTGCCGTGGCTTAATTAGCGGCTTTTAGCGCCTGATAAGCCGCTTCAACACGTGCCACCTCATCACTGTTTGCATCTAAGCCACTGTAGTGGGCGAGTGTTGCTTTTAATCCTTGTTTAGCAAACATCTCCTGTAATTCAACTGCCTGCGGATCGTCATCACATTTATAGAGAAAGGCGGCTGCAATACCTTTAATCAAATGATCATTAGGTAGCTGGTATTCCAAGGTACCATTTAACGGTTTGATTAGACGATCCTGCGCGCTTAATTTACGGATCGGTTGACGGCCAACACGGTCAACTTCATCAACTAGATATGGGTTGGCGAAACGCCCGAGGATCTTTTCAATATAGGCTGCATGTGCATCAGGATCAAAGCCATAACGTTTGATTAATACCGCACCAGACTCCTGCATCGCCGCTTTTACATCGGCACGCACGGCGTCATCTTCAATGGCTTCACGGATGGTTTTATGGCCGGCAAGAATACCCAGGTAGGCCGTGAGCAGGTGACCTGTGTTAAGGGTAAAGAGTTTACGCTCAACAAATGCCATCAGGTTATCGGTTTTTTCCATACCGGCAATCTCCGGGATTGGGCCTTTGAATTGTGTTTGGTCAACGATCCATTCGCTGAAGGTTTCTACTGTCACTGCCAGCGGATCCGTTTCACCTGCTTCTGCGGGAGGAACGATACGGTCAACAGCAGAATCCACAAAGCCAACCGTTTCTTCAACCTGTGCCTGAATAGAATCATCAAGGTGTTTAAACACAGCTTCTTTAAGCTGGCTGGTACCGCGCACCATATTTTCAGCAGCAATAATGTTCAGTGGCGCTGTATTAGCATTGTTAAGGCGTAGCGTGATGCCGTCAGCAACGGTTTTGGCGATAATATTTAAAACAGTAGGGCCGACCGCTGTGGTGATCAGATCTACTTCAGCAATCAGCTCCACCACTTCCGGGCTGGTTGAGTTAACGGCTGTAACATTAGTAACCTTCTCCACAGAGCACTCAGCGCCGACTACTTTTACATCGTACTCTTGACGTTCGATAAGTGCGTTAACAACGGTTTCATTGACATCAGCAAAGGTCACTTGAATCCCTGCATCAGCTAACAGTTTGCCAATAAAGCCGCGGCCGATATTACCCGCACCAAAATGTAATGCTTTCATAATCATGATTTCCCAATGTAAAAGGGGTTAGACAACTAACCCCGTAGCAATGATAACGGCCCAATAGGGGCGTATGTTGAAAGGTTATTGACCTAAGATCCTGAGTACATCTTTTGGATCTTTGGTTGTTTTTAAGCATTCAATTGCTTCTTCATCATCAAGGGCATTGGTGATAGCGGTGATAACATTGATGTGTTCATCGCCTTGTGCTGCAATACCGATAACCAGTTTGGCAACATCATCTTCATCTTCTCCCCATTGAATGCCTTCAGGGTACTGACAGAAAGCGATACCTGTTTTCTTGACGTATTTTTTCGTTGCAATAGTACCATGAGGAACGGCAATCGATTCACCCAGGTAAGTTGAGACTAACTCTTCACGGGCAAACATCCCCGGCACATATTCCGGTGCGACATAATTAAGCTTCACCAGCTGGTCACCTGCAAGTTGAATCGCTTCTTCTTTAGTCTTTGCTTTCAGACCGAGAATAATATTTTTTTCAGTCAGTTTCAGAGTTTGCTTTAATTCCTCAACTTCTTCCATCTTTTCAGCGGCTGTGGTCGGGACTTCTTTAATCCTTTCCTCAACTTTGCCTGGCGCGGCTGGCTGATTGCGCGCAGCCACTAGCTCTGCGACTAAGTTGTCATATAAAGCATTATCTAAGAAGTTAGAAAGTGACAGGTGCTGCGCATTCGGTGCATGTTTAGTGGCACGCTCAGTCAAGTCTTTATGGGTAACAACAATGTCCACATCCTCAGGAAGATCGTTGATGGCCAGGTTAGTCACTGAAATATTCAGCTTGGCAGCTTCCACTTTCTTACGCAATAGACCGGCACCCATTGCGCTTGAGCCCATACCGGCATCACAAGCAACAACAATCTTAGCCACTGCAGCCATATCAGCGCTTTTACCTGCCTGCGCTGCGCCACCTGATTTAGAAGCCGCTTTCATTTGCGTCATGGCATTGCTGGCTTTTGCTAAGGCGTCTTCATCCCCTTCTGTCTCTTTTTGTGTTTTCATTAACACTGAAGCAATGATAAATGAAACAGCAGCAGCAGCCGTGATAGAAAGTAGTACACCGACCACAGAGGCTTTAGGTGCCATTAATAGAATTGCAAAGATAGAGCCGGGTGAAGCTGGCGCGACAATACCGGAATCAAAGACGGTTAGGGTAAATACACCTGTCATACCACCACCAATAACGGCAAGTAGCAGACGTGGATTCATCAGCACATAAGGGAAGTAAATCTCATGAATACCACCGAAGAAATGGATAATAGCGGCACCTGGCGCAGATTGTTTTGCCGAGCCTTTACCAAAGAACATATAGGCTAATAGCAGACCTAAACCCGGACCCGGGTTGGCTTCAATCAGAAAGACAATGGATTTGCCGAACTCATCCGCCTGTTGAATACCTAGTGGCGAGAAGATACCGTGGTTGATGGCGTTATTGAGGAAGAGAATTTTAGCCGGCTCAACAAAAACCGAGGTCAGCGGTAGTAGACCGGCATTAACCAGGAAGTGTACGCCACCGGCTAACGCGGTCGAAAGCACTTTGACAAAGGGACCGATTAACCAGAATGCCAGCATCGCACAGATCATACCGATAATACCGGCAGAGAAGTTATTGACTAACATCTCAAAGCCGCTTTTGACCTTACCATGAATGCTGTCATCAAACTTTTTAATTGCCCAGCCGCCGATAGGGCCGACTATCATAGCGCCCATAAACATCGGAATATCGGTACCGACGATAACCCCCATAGTGGCCACTGCACCGACAACCGCACCGCGATCGCCACCGACCAGTTTACCGCCGGTATAACCTATTAACAGCGGTAATAGATAGGTGATCATCGGACCCACCAGGCCGGCTAGCGTTGCATTGGGTAGCCATCCTGTGGGAATAAATAGGGCGGTAATAATACCCCAGGCGATAAAAGCGCCAATATTGGGCATAACCATATTAGATAGAAAACGTCCAAAGTTTTGGACCCTTAATTTTGTGGTTGATGATGGCATAATAAACTCCGAGTGCTAGCGCAGTAATAGCGTATTGTAGTGGCCGGTTTGGTAAAACCGTTTATTCATTAAGTGCCAATGAAACTAGCATATAAATGCACCTATTATTTTGTAGTTTTTTATTTTGCAGCTGTTATCACAAAGTGTAGTCATTAAGGCTGGAATTGCTTGGTTTAGATCACAAAAAAAGAGCTGATTTGCTGCTTATTGAGCTGCCAGCAGGGTAAAAGAGTGATCAGGCTCATAATTTTTTAAATGCTCGAAAGTTTGAACGGTGATCGGGGTCGCATAGAGTGCGTATTTGCCTGGCGCGGATAAGCAAATATAAGAGCTTGCTCACATATGACTCTGCTTTAAAACAGGCCAAGCATAATCGCTTAGTGAGCAAATGACGTGTTTTATTGCTTTGTGAAGCTGTAAAAGGAATTGCCTGAATGACAACTTCTAAACAAAATCAATAGGATCAACATCGATTGACCACCTTACTTTACGGCCTTCGGGAAGACTGTCAAAACTCGGCAGTGCCTGTTGCAGGCTTTGGCTGATCAGCGTACGTTGGCCACTTTGCAGTAGCAGTTGAAAACGATATTTACCTGCGCGGCGCTCCATTGGCGCAGGAATGGGGCCTAAAATCAGTAAGTCTTCGCTGCTGTTATTCGCTGCCGAGATTTGCGTTAAGATCTGCACGCATAAAGTCAGGAAATTTTCTGCCTGGGTAGCATTATGTGCCTCTGCACGCAGTAATGCCTGAAATGAAATAGGCGGTAATTGTGCTAATTTTCGCTCCTGCAGCGCACTGCGGGAAAACTCAACATAGCCGTTATTGATCAGATCCTGCAATAAGCTGTGCTCAGGGTGGTGTGTCTGTAAAACCACCTGTCCTTTTTTCTCCGCACGTCCGGCGCGGCCCGCGACCTGAGTAAAGAGTTGCGCTAACCTTTCACTGGCGCGAAAATCATTGCTGAACAGGGCGCCATCAATATCAATTAACGCCACTAGCGTCACATCCGGAAAGTGATGTCCTTTGGCAAGCATCTGCGTGCCGAGCAGGATCTTGTATTTACCCTTGTTGATATCGCTTAAATATTGATTAAAGCTCTCTTTTTTGCGGGTATTATCACGATCAATGCGTACCGTCGCGTGTTCGGGAAAAAGCGCATTAAGCGTCTCTTCTAACTGTTCAGTACCGACGCCGGTGGCAATTAATTGTGTTGAACCGCAATCTGCACATTGCTTAGGCACTGGCAGGGTCGAGGCGCAGTGGTGACAATGCAGGTAATTAGCGGATTTATGGTAAGTATAAAAAGCATCAC
>JBFGZH010000207.1:0-4935 GCA_041586895.1 Psychromonas sp.
GCCTTTAATGAACTTAAGCCCAGCCAGATAAGATACAGCGCGCCGATCCACTTCATCACCTGAAAAAGTTGCGCGGACTGCAATAAAATCGCAGAAATACCAATAGCAGAAAAGCTCGCGTGAACAAACAAGCCGCTGCAGATACCCAGACTGGTTACGCAGCCGTCTTTAGCGCCGGAGCGGCTGGTGTTTTTGATCACCAGGGCGGTATCCAGCCCCGGTGTCAGGGTAAGAATAGTAATAGCAATAAGAAATGCTTGTAAATTTTCAATATGCATAACAGCCTCGCCAAAAATAATACTTTCTTATATCAGGAATCGCCTGTAATACCAATCACTTTGCGCTGTGTATCGAAAAAACAACTTAACCTGAGCGCGTTTGCTATCAGCACCATCTTGCAGCGCTGTTGTGCCGATATTGCGATACTGGCTTCTATTTTGCCCTTTTCTGGAAAGCATTATTTATCCTGTCTTACGCTAAATACTCCATCTAATTCTTAGGAGCTAAAGCGAGTAAATTTAGGTGGTGATGTATAGCGTGGATTGCGAAGCAATCCTTGCCCTTAAAATAAAGTAAATTATTTTTCTTAGTATCTCTCGCAAGCCAATGCTGTGCAGGGCTTTTCGGAACGGAAAGCCCATTGACACTACTGAAAACAAAGACTAGTCTGCTTTTAATAAATCAATTTTTAGGAACGCATAACGTGCTCATCAAGCAGGGCTTTAAATACAAGCTAAAAACAAACGAGCAAGTCGAAGCGACTTGCCGTTTGTTTGCTGGGCATCGCCGTCGTGTGTACAACTACTTTGTAGAAATGAACAAGCACCGCTTGTCCAACGGCTATAAAATTCTTCGGTATAACGAAATGGAATTTTGGTTATCCAAAATTCTCATGAAGTCCGAAGAATTTGCGTGGTTATCTCAAGCGCCTAAAGCTGTTTTACAGCAAGCTTTGCGCGACCTAGATAAAGCCTACAAAGATGCGTTTGACAAAACGCAACCTTTGAAGAAATTACCAACACGTAAGAAACGTACATTTTCTAACACGTTCCGTAATCCACAGCTGCGTTCCAAAAACAAAGACGGTAGTTATTCCGACAACTTGAGAGTCGAAAACCGTCGTGTTTGGCTACCTAAAATCGGTTGGGTTGGTTTCTACAAATCACGCGACATTGTCGGTGACATTAAAAATGTCACGGTGTCCAAAACAGCGGGAAGCTGGTACGTTTCCATCCAAACAGAAAGACAGGTTGAAGATCCAATTCATCCCTCAACTACAGCCGTGGGTTGTGACCGAGGGGTAGCAGTGCCATTCGCTTTCAGCGATGGCACTAAGAGCAAAGTAATCAAGGCTACCAAGCAGCTTGAGGATAAGTTAGCGACTTTGCAACGCAAAGCCGCTAAACAGGTTAAGTTCTCAAACAACTGGCAGCAAACCCAAGAAAAAATACGAAAAGTTCACCACAAAGTAGCTTGTATTCGTAAAGACTCTTTGCATAAGCTTTCAACTAACATTAGCAAAAACCACGCGATGATATATTTGGAAGCGTTAAGCATTGATAACATGACCAAACGCGCTAAGCCTAAACCGTCCGAAGACGGTTTAGGCTATGAGTGCAACGGTGCAGCCGCTAAGTCGGGCTTAAACAAAGCCATACTTGACGTAGGCTGGGGAATGTTTGCAGAGTTTTTGAAGTACAAGCAGACTTGGCGCGGCGGTTACACCGCGCCTGTGCCAGCACCACACACAAGTCAAACTTGTCTGGCGTGCGGTCACAAGTCGAAAGACAACAGGCACACCCAAGCACGATTCTGCTGTGCAGAATGCGGCTTTCAGGGCAATGCCGACTTTGTAGCAAGCGTTAATATAGAAACCCGAGGGCAAGCTGGGAGATTCGCTCAATTGAGCCATGACAGCAGTTCTGAACTCTTAGCGTTCAGTCGGGGGCTTGTCTGTGGATCGGTGCTGCTTGCGCAGCACCGTAATCAGAAAACAGTGGGAAGCCGCGAGGCACGACCACCTCAACGGTTTAGGCGCGTCAGACGCACCAGACCAACAGAGAATCCCCCTCAAAATGGTGTGAGCCTTGGCGAGCAAATTTAGTGGGGGAGTATGTCAAGGCAGAGCAACAGTGTCAGCAACTTGAAGGTTTAATTCTTTCCCGGCAACAGCATGAAACGCCGCAGGGGGTGGAACTGATTTTATGGCTTGCGACTGACGCCGGCCCTTGCCGAATAGTGATTCCGCAGCAGCGCTATGTGTTTCTGGTGCAGGAAAAAGACTTGCCGCAGGCCAGGCGGCTATGGTCTGAAAAACAACTGACAATAGAGGAAATTCGCCCTTTAACATTAAAGACATTTAATGCCCAGCGAGTGGCCGCTATTTACAGTTTATATGCTCAGCAATCGCGAGCGCTGCAGGAGGCATTAAAGTATGCCGATATTGCCTGCTTTGAAAGCGATATTAAGCTCAGCGATCGTTACTTAATGGAGCGCTTTATTTACGGCGGCGTTAAGGTCTGCGCGGATCTGCACTGGTCGGGGCGTTACTGGCAGTGCCGAAGCGGCAAACTTTTACCGGCGAATGTTGCCACCGGGCTGAGCATGGTCTCACTGGATATTGAGTGCAGCCCTGAGGGCGAGCTTTATTGCATCGCCCTAAGTTACACTAATGGCCTCTCCGGTGAAGACGGCCGGCAGCATGCCAGAGTACTGATGATTGGCGCAGGGCAAGGCGCAGAGGATATTGATATTCATTGGTACCAGGATGAGCCGGCCTTGCTGCGCGCATTGCAGCTGTGGTTTGAGGAGCATGATCCGGATGCCATTATCGGTTGGGCGGTGGCCAGCTTTGATCTGCGCCTGCTGGCAAAACGGGCACAACAGCATCATATTGAACTGCGCCTTGGAAGAGACGGCTCGCCGCTGCGCTGGCTGCCTTATCGCAACGACAGGGAAAAGGGCAGCCTGATCCTGAATGGTCGTGTGGTGCTCGATGGCATTGAGCAGCTTAAAAATGCCAGCTGGCAGTTTGAAAGCTTCAGCCTGGAATTTGTCAGTCGCGCGCTGTTATCTGAAGGTAAGCTGATTAGTGAAGAGCATAATAAAGGCCTGCACATAAAGCGTCTTTTTGAACAGGATCCGCTCGCACTGGCGCGTTATAATCTGCAGGACTGTGTGCTGGTGGAGCGCATTTTTGCGCGGGCACAACTTGCTGAGTATGCCATACAGCGTGCCCGTTTAACCGGCCTGGCCCTGGATCGCCGTGGCGGCTCCGTGGCGGCCTTTATCAACCTGTATCTGCCATTATTACATCGCAGCGGTTATATCGCCCCGAATATCGGCGATATCGAGGCGCAGCACTCTCCCGGCGGCTTTGTGATGAATTCTACGCCGGGGCTTTATGACTGGGTGTTAGTCTTAGACTTTAAATCTCTCTACCCCTCTATTATCCGTACCTTCAAGATTGACCCTATGGGCATGATAGCAGGGCTGCAGGAAGCGCCATCAGATTCTATCAGCGGCTTTAGAGGCGCCCGCTTTAGTCGTCATCAGCATCATCTTCCGGGCATTCTGGATAAATTGGCCGCTGCCAGAGAACAGGCTAAAAAAGACAATAATCAGCCCTTTCAGCATGCTATTAAGATCATTATGAACAGCATGTATGGCGTGCTTGGCTCCGCCGGTTGCTGCTTTCATGATACCCGTCTGGCCAGCTCCATTACGCTGCGCGGCCATGAGATTATGCAGCAAACGCGTGAGTTTATTGAAAAGCACCATGAGCAGGTGATCTACGGGGATACCGATTCGACCTTTGTCTGGCTGAAAAATTGTACCAGCGCACAGGAGGCGCAGCGCCGAGGACGTTATCTGGAAAAGCTGATTAATGATTACTGGACGAAGAAATTACAAGATGAGTTACAACTGGAAAGTTTTCTGGAAATTGAGTTTGAGACCTGCTTTCGCAAGTTCTTTATGCCGACCTTAAGAGGCTCGGAAACCGGCTCGAAAAAGCGTTATGCCGGCTTGAAGCTAACGGCCGATGGCGAAGAGCTGTTATTTAAAGGCCTGGAAACGGTTCGCTCTGACTGGACTGAACTTGCCCAGTCCTTTCAGCAGAAGCTCTATGCCCGGGTGTTTGCCGGGCAGTCTGTTGAGGGGTTAATTATTGATACGGTTAATCAACTTAAGGGCGGTCAGCTGGATGCGCAGCTTATTTATTATAAACGCCTGCGCCGGCCGCTGGATGCTTATCAGAAAAATGTGCCGCCACAGGTTCGCGCCGCGCGTCTGGCGGATCAGCATAATGCACGCCTCGGTCGGCCACTGAAATATCAGCAGCGTGGCCGTATTGCTTACCTGATAACCAGCAACGGCCCGGAGCCACAAGAGTATCGGCAATCGGCCATTGATTATCAGCACTATATAGATAAACAACTCCGGCCGATTGCTGAAGCTATTCTGCCTTTACTCGGCAAAGATTTTGAGCAGTTAATCTCGCAGCAGATGCGCCTGTTTGAATAAAACGGCTATTCCAATACAAATTGCATTTTACGCGGATGAGAAAAATCCTCCATGCCATAAATAGTCACCGCAACGCCTGTCGCGCTTAAGCTAAAGACACCCGTTGCCAGGGTATTTTCTTCATCGGGATCATCCGCTGCGGTGCGGAAAATAGGCAGCGCGTTGGCTTCAATATCCTGCAGAATATCAGCACATTTCTCTTCATCGATGGCGTCAGCATGGTGGGCGGCTAATGCTTCCATTCTGCTTTGTCGGCATTGCGATGACTCGGTAATAATCTGACTGATGTGACTTTGCTGCCGATGCACGAGATGATTGGCATGAACGGCAACGGAGTTCACTTTTTCCAGCGATACACCTTGAAAGGGCGCCTCAACGCTATAGGGCTGTCTGCTGTGTTTATCGGCCAGC
>JBFGZH010000208.1:0-4921 GCA_041586895.1 Psychromonas sp.
AATGCCTGTGCCTATCTGCAGGAAAATCCAGCCGTCGCAGAAGAGCTTGAAGCTAAAATTCGTGAAGCTTTATTGCCTAAAGATGAGCCGTTAGTGAAAAAGGCTGAAGCTCAGGAAGTTTAGCCTGCAGGCAATACAATAATAGATTTAAGGCGTGAATTTTCACGCCTTGAATTTTTAAAAACAGTCCAAAGCGCATCATATCCGTTCTTTCCCCCTATCTTGCTCCGTGTTATATTGCCACTAATTTAATTTTCAACGCATTTGCTCTTTTATTAAGCAGTTTTAAAATAGCAAAACGAATACATATTATTGGGAATAAATCATGACCATGATTAAATCGACCTCAGAAATCCGTCAAGGCTTTCTGGATTTCTTTGCGAAGAAAGGCCATCAAAGTGTAAGCAGCAGCTCATTGGTACCGGATAACGATCCGACGTTGTTATTTACTAATGCAGGGATGAACCAGTTTAAAGATACGTTTTTAGGCACAGAAAAAAGAGCCTATACTCGTGCGACCTCCAGTCAGCGTTGTGTGCGCGCCGGTGGTAAGCATAACGATCTGGATAACGTCGGTTACACCGCCCGCCACCATACCTTCTTTGAAATGCTCGGTAGCTTTAGCTTTGGCGATTATTTCAAGCGTGAAGCTATCGCTTTTGCCTGGGAATTTTTAACGGTTGAATTAAAATTACCGAAAGAAAAACTATGGGTAACAGTGTTTGATAAAGATCCGGAAGCAGAGCGTATCTGGATTGAAGAAATCGGCGTTGATCCGGCTCGTTTATCCCGTATCGGTGAAAAAGATAATTTCTGGTCTATGGGAGATACCGGACCTTGCGGGCCATGTTCGGAAATTTTTTATGATCATGGTGAGCATATTTGGGGCGGTCCTCCAGGAACACCGGAAGAGGATGGTGACCGTTATATTGAAATCTGGAATCTGGTCTTTATGCAGTATAACCGCCATGCCGACGGAACCATGGAGAACCTGCCAAAACCTTCTGTTGATACGGGCATGGGCTTAGAGCGTATTTCTGCAATTCTGCAGAATGGCCACTCCAATTATGATATTGATCTTTTCCAGGCGCTGATTAAAAAAGTGGCTCAGGTAACCGGCTGCAGCGATCTTGAAGATAAATCGTTACGCGTGGTTGCGGATCATATCCGTTCCTGCGGTTTTCTGATTGCTGATGGTGTGATGCCGTCAAATGAAGGCCGAGGTTATGTACTGCGTCGTATTATTCGTCGTGCTGTGCGCCATGGTAATAAGCTGGGGGCAAAAGAGGTTTTCTTCTTCAAAATCTATGAAGAGTTGATTAATCAGATGGGCGAAGCTTATCCGGAGTTAATCAAACAACGTGAATTCGTTGAAAAGATCCTGCGTCTGGAAGAAGAGCAGTTTGCAAAAACCCTGGATCGTGGCCTGCAGATTTTAGATAACGAACTCGATGCACTGCAAGGCTCGGTGATTCCTGGTGATCTGGTCTTTAAGCTTTATGATACCTATGGTTTCCCGGCCGATTTAACCGCAGATATTGCCCGTGAGCGAGGCTTAACTATCGATCAGCAAGGCTTCGATAAAGCGATGGCTGAACAGCGTACGCGTGCACAGCAAGCCAATAACTTCGCGACAGATTATAATAATATTCTTAAAATCGAGCAGGAAACAGATTTTATCGGTTATGAAACGCTGGAAGGCGCGGCAACGGTAACTAAGTTGATTGCTGACGGCGCCTTTGTGGAGTCACTAAAAGAAGGTGATAAGGGGCAAGTGGTGTTATCTGAATCACCGTTTTATGCGGAGTCGGGCGGCCAATCAGGTGATACGGGTGAGCTCGTTCTTAATAACGGTGTCTTTGTTGTTACTGATACGCAAAAACAGGGTGAGGCTTTTTTACATAGCGGCTATGTCAGCAGCGGCTCGTTAACTATTAATGAAAAAGTGCATGCCAAGGTGAATGGCGAGCGTCGTCAAGCCATTGCTCTGCACCATTCTGCAACCCATCTGCTGCATGCGGCATTACGACGTGTTCTGGGCGATCATGTGACCCAGAAAGGTTCATTGGTCGATGCCGATAAACTGCGTTTTGACTTCTCGCATTTTGAAGCTGTTTCTGCGGATGCATTACGTCAGGTCAGCTTTCTGGTCAATGAAGCTATCCGTAATAACTTTGCCGTAGTGACTCGGTTAATGGATATCGAAGAAGCGAAAACATCCGGTGCGATGGCTTTATTCGGTGAAAAATATGATGAGATGGTCCGTGTGGTACAGATGGGCGACTTCTCGGTGGAGTTGTGTGGTGGTACACATGCCAGCCGTACTGGTGATCTGGGCATGTTCCTGATTAACTCGGAATCAGGCATTGCCGCCGGTGTGCGCCGTATTGAAGCATCCGTGGGGGCTGCAGCCGGACAATCGGTAAGTGATATTCTGGGTGAAGTGGACAAAGTCTGTGCTTTGGTGAAGGGCGATCATTTTTCAGTGGCAGATAAAGTCGTACAGGTCTTAGATCGTACTAAACAGCTGGAAAAAGAAGTGGCTCAGCTAAAAGCTAAAATTGCCGCTGCCGCTGGCTCTAATCTGACTGACAATGCCATTGAAATTAATGGCGTGAAAGTGGTTATTGCCAATATGGAAGGCATCGATCCCAAGTCATTACGCGATAGCGTTGATGAGATGAAGAATAAACTGCAGTCCGGTATTGTCGTTTTAGCAACAGCTGTTGCTGCTGATAAAGTCAGCCTGATTGCCGGTGTAACCAAAGATTTGACCAAAAAAGTCAAAGCCGGTGAACTGGTGAATGTCGTGGCAGCCCCTGTCGGTGGTAAAGGCGGCGGTCGCCCGGATATGGCAATGGCTGGCGGTAATAATCCGGCTGCCTTAGGCGAGGCTCTGGCCTTGGTTGAACCTTGGTTAGCCGAGCGTTTATAAGCAAATGACCTGTCCGCTGTGCGGGCAGCTTACCCTAAAAGATAATTGAGAAATTATAATGGCATTAATTGTTCAAAAATATGGCGGTACCTCAGTCGGTAACGTTGAGCGGATAAAAGTTGTTGCACAAAAAGTGAAAGCAACAAGGGATGCAGGCAATGATGTTGTGGTTGTTTTATCTGCCATGTCAGGTGAAACAAACCGCATGATCGCGCTGGCGAAAGAGTTTCATAGCACGCCTAGTGCAAGAGAAATGGATGTGTTATTAACCACAGGCGAGCAAACGACGATTGCCCTGTTGGCTATGGCATTACATGATCTTGGTGTGGATGCGCTATCCATGACCGGTGATCAAATTCGCATGCAGACCGATGGCAGCCATAGTAAAGCACGGATTCTGGATGTTGAAACTGAAAATATGCAGCGCCACTTAAAAGCAGGGCGAGTTGTGGTTGTTGCCGGTTTCCAGGGACGCAGTCAGGATAATAATATTACTACGCTTGGCCGTGGTGGTAGCGATACATCTGCGGTTGCTGTTGCTGCCGCACTAAAAGCCGATGAATGCCAGATCTATACCGATGTTGACGGCGTTTATACAACGGATCCGCGTGTTGAACCTAATGCCCGCCGTCTGGATAGCATCACTTTTGAAGAGATGTTAGAGATGGCAAGCCTGGGTACAAAAGTGTTACAAATACGCTCTGTAGAGTTTGCAGGAAAATACAATGTGCCACTGCGTGTGTTATCCAGCTTTCAAGATGGTGGCGGTACATTAATTAGTTATGAGGAAAATAAAATGGAATCTCCTGTGATCTCGGGTATCGCGTTTAATCGCGATGAAGCGCGTTTAACTTTATCCGGCGTGCCGGATCAGCCGACGGTGGCTGCGCAAATTCTCTCACCTATTGGTGAAGCGAATATTGATATTGATATGATTGTGCAGAACACGGTAGGCAATGGCAAAACAGATTTCACTTTCACAGTACATCGTGATGATTATCAGCGTGCCAGGGAACTTTTACAAGAAGTCTGTGCCACACTACAGGCGGACAATGTACAGGGCAATGATGATATCGCAAAAGTATCCATTGTCGGTGTCGGCATGTGGAATCATCCCGGGGTGGCAAAAACTATGTTTGAAACCTTAGGGGAAGAAGGTATTAATATTCATCAGATTGCAACATCAGAAATTAAAATTTCTGTGCTGGTTGATAGTAAGTATCTTGAGTTGGCCGTGCGTGCACTGCATAAAGCGTTTAAGCTGGATGTTGAGCCAAAAGAAGAAAAATAACCTTTTCGACCTTATACTGTAACAAAACGGAATTTTATTTGTATTCGTACATAATAAAGTTAATGGAGCAATAAAATATAATAATAGGGGCAGTATATGCTTATATTAACCCGCAGAGTCGGTGAAACTCTCATGATTGGCGATAACGTAACTGTGACCGTTTTAGGCGTAAAAGGTAATCAGGTGCGTGTCGGTGTTAATGCACCTAAAGAAGTCTCTGTGCATCGTGAAGAGATTTACATGCGTATTCAGGCTGAGAAAAACAATAGCGCTAGTGAGTAATGCTGACTGCGATAAAAAAAGAGCTGTAAGGCTCTTTTTTTATTTCGGCTGAATAGCAAGGGGCTTTAAGCTTTGGATAGGCGTTCGTTTTTACTGAAAACAGCTTTAATGGCCGGGTTTGTTTATTTAACCGACAAACAGTAATTATATTACTAAAAAAAGTTTGACTTGTTTTTATAAGGCAGTAATATACGCAGCACAAGACGACGGTGGGGTGGCCGAGAGGCTGAAGGCGCTCCCCTGCTAAGGGAGTATGGGGTTTATAGCCCCATCGAGGGTTCGAATCCCTCCTCCACCGCCATTCTTGTATTATAGATTCTTAAGGCGGGTGTAGCTCAGCTGGATAGAGTACCTGGCTACGAACCAGGCGGTCAGGGGTTCGAATCCCTTCACCCGCACCATCTTAAATTTCC
>JBFGZH010000209.1:0-4910 GCA_041586895.1 Psychromonas sp.
TATACGGCTAGTTCAGCCGAAATTAACGCTGTGGGAGATGACGGCTCTGTGCCTGTTGTTTAACAACAGGCACAACCAGCATCGTTGAAAGCAGAAGAAACCAGCAGCCATGATCAGGTTTGCATAAGTGTTTCAGAACGGATTGAGTATATGTTATTATCCTTGGCATTCAAGTGATAGAGGAAGAGCAGCAATGTGGCAGATAATCGGCGCGGGAGCCATTGGCTGTTTATGGGCGGCAAATTTAAAACGTATCGGTCAATATGTACACCTGATCACGCGCAGGGACCTCTCAAGCAACAGGCTGCACTATCAAAATTTGCAGCAACAACAGCAGCAGTTCACAATAAGCCATAGCAGAGCTCTGCTTAATTCAAGTGCACCTGTGCTGGTCTGTGTAAAAGCGACACAAGTTAAGCAGGCAATACTGACGCAGCGGCCGAGCATCGCTCCACGGCAGGTTATTATTCTAATGCATAACGGCATGGGTTGTGCTGAACAAGTGCAGGAGCTGTTACCTGAAAACCCGATCATATGCGCAACCACAGCCAATGCCAGTTTGCAGCACGGGCCGTTAGCTATACAGCAGACAGGGGCAGGCAGTACTTATTTAGGGCCCTTTAATGCCGCGGCCCAAGCATATAAAGACCTTGTTATCCCCTTAAATGCGGCGCTCAGCGATACCTGTTGGGCGGAGGATATTAAACAAAAGTTATGGCTGAAATTAATCATCAATGCGGCCATTAACCCCTTAACCGCCCTGTTTCAGGTGCAAAATGGCGGCTTGCAAAACCCTGAGTTTACACAAAAGATCTGCAAGATAGTCACAGAAAGCACACAGATAGCAGCAGCTGAGCAAATCTGTTTTGCGCAGGAAAGCTTACTGAAAACGATTAATCAGGTGATTGCTGCCACAGCGGAAAACTATTCATCGATGAATCGGGATCTGTTCTTTCAGCGTAAAACTGAAAATGAATATATTAACGGCTATTTATTAAAAAAGGCGCAACAGCATAAAATCGTTGCGCCCTGTATTGAATCGCTTTATCGACAGATTGACGATGCACAGAGGGTTGCTGCTAGTTAAGAAGCAGAGACCATTCTGCCCAGGGGTTTGCCGCCGAGCAGGTGAAGGTGAATATGGAAGACCTCCTGCCCGCCATCCTGGTTACAGTTCATAATCAGACGGTAGCCGGATTCCGCAATCCCTTCCTGCTGCGCTAATTTTTTGGCTACGCTGTAGAGTTTGCCGATCAGCACCTCATCTTCGACTTCAATATCGTTTGCTGTGGCGATCAATTTATTAGGGATAATTAAAATATGCACGGGTGCCTTGGGTGAAATATCACGAAAAGCGGTGACAAATTCATCCTGATAAAGCATATCGGAAGGAATCTCTTTATCAATTATTTTTCTAAAGATTGTTTCTTCTGCCATGAGTTTTCTCCTTGTTATAACTCTGCAATTGCACCTTTACCTATGCCTTCATAGGCATAGACAGTGACTTTATCATCTGCAAAACGTTTTTTTATCTGCTCACCAATATAAGCCGCCAACTCTTCTACCGTGGTATCTTTGGGTAACACTTCCGCCCTATGCGCAGGCATTAACAGCTCAAAATAACCTTGCGCGGCATGGTAAGCAGTAGCAAGCATATCAGGCCCTGTTCCCACCGAAGTAAAGGATAAATCAGACTGTTCGATAATATCCTCGCGACTGACCAAATAAATATCCTGCCAGCGATTTGCCCAGTCTTTTACTAACTCTTTATTATAAACATCATTAATAAAGATATCGATTTTGGAGCGATGGCCATGGGCGATGCGTTGGCAATTGCCATCATGTTTTTTAAGGCCATGGGTATAATGGTAATAAGGGGTGTCAATCTGCTCATTACGCAATTTGATCTCTAACGAGGAAATATTTTCCGGAAGCTGCGATATAATAATATGCTCAAGGTATGCCTCCAGGACTTCCAGCGTAATAGTTTCACTCTCGAGAAAGCAGTAGGCTTGATTCGGGCATTTCAATTGAATCATGGAATTATCGCTTAGTTTATAATCCACCTGGGTGCGTTGTGCTGCAAGCTGCACCGAGCAATTGTCGGCCGCATGCGGCACCAGTAACTTATGATCCACTTCCGCATCGATAATCGCCTTGATCTGTTTTTTTACTAATGAGAAATCCAGCAGCATCGATTGCTCATTCAGCTTGCCCTGCAGAATAATATCAACCTGATAGCTCTCTCCCACAAAACCACGCGCGGCATCTAAATAGGATGCATCGATAACGGTTAAATCACGTACAAATAATTTCATTCTAATCTCATATAATGGTTTGCCACTAGGGCTATTGAAAATATATTCAAGCCGACTGTTTAGACTTGACAACTAAAAGGGTGGCGCCTGCTCGTCATCTGTATCTGTCGATGTGGATAAGCTATCATCACGTTTTAACTGCTCGCGTAAATTAGGCGGAATGCCCTGAATGGTTAAAGTATCACTATCAGGATCATAGTGAATACGCTCACCGAGATGTTTTTGATCAAAGCTGATGCTTATTCCTCCCCCTTGACCGACATACTTAGTCAGTTTTCTCACCACACTGCGATCTGCCGGGAAGGTCGTTTCTAACTGATAATCCTCACTGACAAAGTCATAAAAGCTGCCTTCTAATTTCGGCGCCTCCTGCAGTTGCTCAGATAAAGTCGAGAGATCGATATCATCGCCCTGTTTTAACTGCTCATTGCAGTATTGATATGCCACTTCACGCACTTCCTGTTTTTTAGCAACCGGGAGCGCCTGCTCTTCACAAAACTCATCGACCGCTTTCATCAACACCTGATTCTGCACTTTGGCATCAAAGCCCTCTTCAGCGCCCATAAAGTCCAGGAAAAAATCAGCAACCTTGCGTCCGGCCCGCCCCTTGATAAAGGAGATATAGCGATTTGACTGCGGATCACGCGTAAATAAGGTTAAATCGATACGCGCAACCAGTTGAATTTTACTGGTTTCAATATGCTGACTGACCTGCAGCTCTAAATTGTCATTAACACTCAGGGACTCATTATTCTGCAATAGAGCAACCAGAAGATAGTCGCTTGCCGTCCAGCTATATTTACTGAACAGTAAAATGCCCTGCTCAGCAAAATCATGTTTGCGCAGCTCTTCCACTAAGCAATTAGCCGCCTGTTGCGAAAATCCGACAAAATCCAGCTCCCCTGCCATCTCCTGTTGCAGCGCCTGCTTAAATAGCGGTGATTTTTCGCCGGATTCGGTAAAAGAAGCAAAGGCTTTATTGGCTTTACTTTGATAGGTGCGGTGCAGATCCGTTAAAAAGCTGGCAATGGATGGCGAGATAGGCAGCTCGCCCTCGCGCATTTTACACTGCAACACCCCTTCGGAGTTGTAGTCTAAAGAGTGTAAAATAATATTATTGGCGGAAATATTCATAACAGTTGCACCATATTGTCAAAGAGAGAGTTAAAAGCAAGCTTGCAATTATACAGAGGAGAGTATCTAAAAACACAGGTTTTACTTATAAAAATAAAAACTAGGCTCGCTTTATGGCGAGTATGTTATTATGCTATTCATTTTTTATTAGAGCCTGTTAAATTACTATGCCAATTATTTCCAAATACTCAAGCCAACAAATTGAAACTATACTTAACGACGTCATGGACGTACTGCATAAAAACGACGTCTCTGTCGATTTAAGTTTAATGATCCTCGGTAACAGCATCACCCATATTATCAATAGTCAGGTACCGGTACATAAACGGGCTGAGATTAGTGAAAAATTCACCAAAGCACTGTCTGCGTCGATTAAAACAGAAGAAAAATAATTACCATGGTTGAAACTGGACATAAATTTCACGACAACGTCTCCCGTTTAATCAGCTGGGGACACTGGTTTACTTTTTTTAACCTGATCATGGTTTCCTTAATCAGCCTACGTTATGTGAAATATGCCGGTTTGTCCGATTCAGGACTGGGGATTGCCTATCAATTGACCAGTTTAATCGGACACTTCAGTTTCCTAAGTGCAATGGCCTTTGCGGTGATCTTATTCCCTCTGGCATTTGTCATTCCTTCACAACGTCTATACCGGCTGCTTGCCTGCGCTCTCAGCTCGGTGGCCATTGCCTTTTTAATTCTTGATACCCAGATATTCAAACTTTATAACTTTCATCTTAATCCGTTAATTTGGCAGTTTTTACAACGCCCTGAGCAGGTCGAGCAGATCTACTCAATCAATTTACACTATATCTCCATTCCCATTCTTTTCGTGATTGAACTCTTTATCTCCTCCTGGGTATGGAAAAAGTGTCGTTTTTTACAGGCGAAAAGAATCGGCAAGCCGATCGCCGTTTTCTTATTTACGGCCTTTATTCTCACCCATTTGATCTTTATCTGGGCAGATGCAACAGAGTACCGCCCCATTACCCAGGAAAAATCCATCTATCCGCTCTCCTATCCAATGACGGCGCGTACTTTCTTAACGGAGCAGGGCTGGTTAAATGACCATAAACTGCTGAAACAGATCAACAAGCAGAATACCAATAAGGTAAAAGAGCTACGTTATCCGATAACGCCTTTAACCTATCAGCAAGAGGCACAGGAAGCAGCGGCAAAAAATATTCTGCTGATCACGGTAGCAGGGCTGCGTGCAGATATGCTTAACGAGCAGAATATGCCCTTTGTTTATCAGCTCAGCCAACAGGGGCTGAGCTATAAAAATCATTTCAGCGGCGCAAGCAATCGTCCTCAAGGTTTATTCAGCCTCTTTTATGCACTGCCAAACCGTTACTGGTTTGAAATTACCCTTAACTATATTCCGCCTGTACTGATCAGCCGTTTAGCGGAAGAAAACTACCAGTTCGGCCTGTTTTCCAGCATAGGATTTCTGCA
>JBFGZH010000210.1:0-4900 GCA_041586895.1 Psychromonas sp.
AAAGCCCCGTAGTGCCCGGCAACAATCACTTTATCATCGACCTTCTTTCCCTTAAACCACAGATCCGCCGCCTTAGGTGCCAGCGAGAACCAGGTGATGGTGTGCAACAGGGCAAAGATCAGCATCAACAGATGCACAATAATAGCCACAGGACTCTGTAGCGCAGCTAACCAGGCATTAAAAGCTTCTTCGCCCTGGCTAAGGCGCAACACGCCCCATGCCAGGATCAGGCTGTATAATGTGATCCATAAGCTGGTCCCCTCACGGAGCATATACTTAGTATAAAAGATCTGTTTCAGCCACCAGTTAAGGGGCAGCTTGCGAGTATAAGGTTTACGCTTACTCTCGCTGCTATAAGGTTTACGTTTACTCATTGCTTCCTCCTTAATCAGGCTTGAACATGCCAATCAGATAATCTTTACTGCTTTCCACCTTAAGCTGCTGAATCGCTGCTGCCGGATCGACCCCCTTAGGGCAGACAACCGAGCAATAGCCGACAAAGGTACAGCCCCAAACCCCTTCTTCCTGATTGACGACTTTCATACGTTCAGCCTTGCCGTTATCCCGGCTATCACGGTTGTAGCGAGCCAGCAGCGCCAGAGCAGCCGGTCCGGTAAATTTATTATCTAAGCCGTATTGCGGACAGGCCGCATAACAAAGTCCGCAGTTAATACACATGGAATATTGCTTAAACTTAGCCATCTGTTCAGGTGTCTGCTGGTAGGTGCCATCCGCTAAAGACTTTTCTTCTTTGGGAATAATATAAGGTTTGATCTCTTCCAATTTATTAATAAAGTCATCCATAACCACCACAAGGTCACGCTCAATAGGAAAGTTAGCTAAAGGCTCTACCGTTATTTTTCCAGGATAGTAGTCGCGCAGAAAAGTTTTACAGCCTAATTTAGGAATGCCGTTAACCATCACACCACAGCTACCACAGATCGCCATGCGACAGGACCAGCGGAAACTGAGCGTACTATCGAGATGATCTTTAATATGCTGCAGACTTTCCAAAACAGACATATCTTCTGTGTAAGGCACGGAAAAGGTCTGTGTGAAGGGCTTGTCATCCTCCTCCGGACGATAACGAAGCACATCTAGTTCAATAGTTAATTCGCTCATTTCGCTCTCTCCTGTTCATCAGCTTGTTGCGTTGCAGCAGCACCGTAAACACGTTCAGCAGGCTGACTTTTAGTAATAGTGACCGGGGAATAATCAATTTTCGGCGCTTGACCTGGCTGATAAAAAGCCAGTGAATGTTTCAGGAAGTTGCTGTCATCACGTTGTTCAAAACCATCAATACGCTGATGAGAGCCGCGTGATTCTTCACGTAAAATGGCACTGTGGGCCATCGCCTCAGCGGTATCAAGCAGGTAGCCAAGCTCCAGCGCGTATAAAAACTCGGTATTAAAAACGCTTGATTTGTCATTGATTTGAATATTTTTGTAACGCTCTTTGAGCTCCGCCAGTTTATCTATGGTTTTTTGCATCGACTCTTGAGTGCGGTAGATACCTACCCCCTCTTCCATGGAGTCGCCCATCTCCTGACGGATATCAGCCATTTTTTCGCTGCCTTCATTATGCAGTAACGCTTCGGTGCGGCGCATAATTTCTGCCGCCTGCACCTCCAGTACACTGCTCTCTATATGCGTCTGCTCGCGGGCATAATTTGCCGCTTCCTGTCCCGCTACCTGGCCAAATACCGCCAGTTCGGTGAGTGAGTTTGAGCCTAAGCGGTTCGCGCCATGCAGACCAACGGATGCACATTCACCAATCGCATATAAACCGGCAAGTTTAGTGGCGGTTTTAGCATCGGTTTCTATTCCGCCCATAGTATAATGCACAGTAGGACGAACCGGGATCGGCTCATCTACCGGATCCACGCCGACATAAGCTTTCGCCAGTTCACGAATAAAGGGTAAGCGTTCATTAATTTTTTCTTCCCCTAAATGGCGAAGGTCAAGGTGCACCACATCCCCGCGGGAGCCTTTAATCACATTGCCTTTTTGCTGCTCCTGCCAGAAACATTGACTGAGTTTATCGCGCGGCCCCAATTCCATATATTTATTTTTGGTTTCACCAACAGGGATTTCCGGCCCTAAACCATAATCCTGCAGATAACGGTAACCATCTTTATTGACGAGAATACCGCCTTCACCACGACAGCCTTCGGTCATTAAAATACCGGTTCCCGGCAAGCCGGTGGGATGATACTGGACAAACTCCATATCCCGCAAAGGTACGCCATGGCGATAAGCAAGCGACATACCATCACCGGTTACAATACCGCCATTGGTATTATAACTGTAAACCCGACCGGCTCCGCCCGTTGCTATAATCACTGACTTTGCCTGGATCAGCTTAGCTTCCCCTTCGGCAATATCGAGCAGCAGAAGCCCTTGCACTTTGTCATTCTCAACAAGCAAATCTAAGCAGAAATGCTCATCAAAGCGGGTGATCTTGGGGTATTTCAGTGATGTCTGAAAAAGCGTATGCAGAATGTGAAAGCCACTTTTATCAGCGGCAAACCAGGTGCGTTCTATTTTCATGCCGCCAAAAGCACGAACATTAATAGAGCCATCCTCTTTGCGGCTCCAGGGACAGCCCCAGTGCTCAAGCTGAATAAGCTGTTTAGCAGCATTTTCAACAAAATACTGCACCACATCCTGATCACATAACCAGTCGCCACCGGAAACGGTATCATTAAAATGGTTATCAAGTGAGTCATGATCCTGAACAACGCCTGCAGCGCCCCCTTCAGCGGCAACGGTATGACTGCGCATAGGATAAACTTTAGAAATCAAAGCAATTTCAAGATCGGGGTGGTTTTCTGCTATTTCAATAGCAGCTCGTAACCCTGAGCCGCCGGCACCAACAATGGCTACATCTGTTTTAATTATCTGCACACGCTATCTCCCATCAAAAATTTATGTAATTGACATAAGAATTTAGTTTATCAGTGATTTTTTAAAATTGCGTGAGAAAGCTAAAGTTTTTCAACATTATATATATAGCACTTGTGAATAAAGCGATGTCAAACAAAGTGACAGCCTATTCGGCTGTTTGAGCATAGACAGATATGTTTTTATTTCTGAACCCAAGCGTTATTAGGTAAACTAGCGGAAAAAAGGAAAAAAGATGGACTGGTTACCAAATGCAAGCATACAACAACTGCAAAAACGGGCAAAAATAATACAAAGCATTCGCCACTTTTTTATCGAGCGCGGTTTATTGGAAGTAGAAACCCCTACTTTAAGCCAGTCGGGCGTCACTGATATTCACCTTTTCTGCTTTAAAACTTTTTTTATCGGCCCCGAACTATCGGCAACAAAACAAACGGCTGCGGGCCTGCCTCTATACCTGCAGACCTCTCCTGAGTTTCATATGAAACGCCTGCTATCGGCAGGTAGCGGCTCTATCTTTCAAATCTGCAAAGCCTTCCGCAATGAAGAATCAGGACGCTTCCATAATCCTGAATTTACGCTGCTGGAGTGGTACCGGGTTGGTTTTGATCACTTTTTACTCATGGATGAAATGGAGCAGCTACTGCAACTTGTGCTTAACTGTGGAAAAGCACGCCGCTGCACATATCAGGAGGTGTTTTTGGAAATACTCAATGTCGATCCGTTAACCGCTGATATAAAGGAACTAAAAAAGGCCGGCAGACAACAGCAGTTAGGCGCTGTGCTTGATAATGAAAGCGATAAAGACACCATACTGCAACTGCTGTTCTGCGTGGCAATTGAGCCGGTAATCGCTTTACATCAGCCATGCTTTGTTTATAACTTTCCGGCATCACAGGCCGCGCTGGCAAGGATCTCTGCGGATGATCCCCGTGTTGCCGAGCGTTTTGAGGTGTACTACAAAGGGATTGAGCTGGCCAATGGATTCCATGAATTAAGTGATGCACAGGAGCAGTTAAAGCGTTTTCAGGAAGATAACCGCTTACGTGAATTAAGAGGTATTGAGCAGATGCCGATCGATCAGCACTTTGTGAACTCACTTGCAAATTTGCCTGATTGCGCAGGGGTTGCCTTGGGCATTGATCGCCTGATAATGTTGGCAACAGAGCAGAAACATATCGATAATGTACTCAGTTTTGCAATCAGAGGAGCTTAATCAAGATGACGAAATTATGGCTGACAGAGCGTAGCTACAACTTTTGGGCGGCACTGATTCGAATTGCTTACTGGCTGGCAGCCATTTATCTTTCGACCCTTTATTTACAACATTATGCGCAGCAAAGCTGGTTTAAACTTGGCCTGATGGCAATCAGTGTATTGTTTGTTATCGGCTTTTTTCTCTTAGCACGCCTGCTTGATCACTTTTTTAAAGTGCTAAAAGTTTAATAGTAGCTTTTGATACTACACTTTAATTAAAACTCAAATAGCCAGATGAGGTCTCTATGCCAATAGAAAAAGTGAAATCGGAGTTTAAAAAATTAACCGACATTTTGAATGAAGAGCCGATTGCCGATGAATGCACTGCAAGTGAATTAAAGCAGGTACATGATCAACTGCAAGAAGCGATAAAATCACGCGATCCCGCAAAACTGATTCGCGAGAAAAAAATTGCAGAGCAACTTGTCCTCTTTGAAGAAAGCAACCCGGCTATTGGCAAAGTAATTAAAGATCTGATAAACGCATTGTCAGGCATGGGCATTTAATCGCTTAGCTGCTTGCTCGACTAGTGATCGCACAAGTGCTTAAACAAAAAAATCCCTGCTGACGTAGTCAACAGGGATTGTTCTGGATTTGATTGTCTAGCTTGTGCATGACACTGGCGATGGGACAGGCTTCGCAGAGCTTCAGCCGCTCGTGACACGGTGCTGTCGCAGCACAACCAGGGCAAGCAGAGCTTTGCCCGCTCATGAGACTTTGCTGACGCAAAATTCGCCGCC
>JBFGZH010000211.1:0-4871 GCA_041586895.1 Psychromonas sp.
ATTAACGCTGTGGGAGATGACGGCTCTGTGCCTGTTGTTTAACAACAGGCACAACCAGCATCGTTGAAAGCAGAAGAAACCAGCAGCCATGATCAGGTTTGCATAAGTGTTTCAGAACGGCATAGAGAAGCCTGAAAACGCCAGCGTTCCGCCTATCACCATTGCCATAACAAAGATACCCGGTACCAGCCATAATGCCCGACCGCCAATCTGGGCGGCCCAAAGTCCAACGACTGTCATGGCCAGCAGGTGATCCGTACCGCTAAAAGGGTGGCTAAAGCCGTGCAGAAAGCTGCTGGCGGCATCGTTAGCGCTATGCGCCCAAGCTATATTGGGTAAGAGACAAAATAAAATGGCTATCTTGAGTAATCTCTGCGAGGTCATTTCCCTATCTCCTGCGCGGCTTGAATCCTATAAGTGAAGCATAAGAAGTGCTTTTCCGCGAATCCTTTTCTGGGGATAAAATGCGCTAATAAGTCCCTGCAGTTCATATTCAGCACAAATTAAGTATCGGGTGATTGTATAGGGTCTGATACCTGTGTATATTACTGCTTTTATTCAATTTTAGTGAAATTAATCAGTTAATGAACGTTTTCTGTTATGTCTAAACAACATAAAAACGCCACCACCACACCGGAAATGCGCGCTTTTATTTATCAATCCGATCTGCCCACGGCGATGCTTGCACGTCTGCTGAAAATTTCCCAATCGACGGTGCGCAAATGGCGTAAACGCACGGACCGGCAAGATGCCCCGCATACACCTAAACAGCTTAATACTACCCTTAGTGTGGAGCAGGAGTATGCCGTGGTGCAGTTGCGCAGCCGTTTGAAGCTTTCTTTAGATGAGCTGCTGGCGGTATGCAAAGAGTTTATCAACCCTAATACCTCACGTGCGGGGTTGCAGCGTTGTTTAAAACGCCATGGTGTGTCGCGTTTAGCGGATCTGGATCCTTTTGTTATAGATAACGGAGAGCAAGCGCCGGTGCTGGTGAATATTGAAGAGCATACTTCTCATGAAGTCATTAGTTCGGAAATCTCGCCGCAGGCGATGTCTGCGGTGTTAAATCAGATGCGCAGGAAGCATCTGCGCGAGCAGGCGCAGAATAAGGCCAACAGTAAGCTGACTGAACATGCGCTGCATGCTAAATCTACCGAATTGAGTTGTCTGGATGTGGTGCAGGTGAATGTCACTACTTTACCGGAATTAAATAATCACAGGCAGCAGTACCGTCTGTTAGTGGCAAATGACCCTGACGGAGACTGGGTTTACGTTGATCTCTACTGTGATGATGAAAAAAACGCTGCCAGACGTTATATGAAGCATGTGCTGCGTAAAGCACCTTTTCATATTCGCCGCGTGCTGGCGGGTAATTACAATGAATTTTTAAGCCGTTTTCGTTTGTTAGATGAAAAAAATGAACGTCCAACGGACAGCGAACCATAAATTTTAAAGTCGTTTTCGTTAATGAAATCGGTTAAACAAAGCGAAAGCGCGATCGATCCTAACTGGAGTAAGACCATGTCGAACAAACAAAGTACTAACAATGCCGAGATAGTTGAAGATAAGCAGTTAAATTCACGTTTACAGGACTGTCCGATTGCGATTGTTGGTATGGCCTCGGTATTTGCGGAAAGCAGAAATTTGGGGCAATTTTGGGACAATATTGTGGAGTCGGTCAATGCGATTCAGGATGTACCGGAAAATCGTTGGCCAATTGATGACTATTACTCTGCGGATAAAAACGAAGCGGATAAAAGCTACTGTAAACGCGGCGGTTTTTTACCGGAAATAGATTTTGATCCGATGGAGTTCGGTCTGCCGCCGAATATCTTAGAGCTTACCGATATTACTCAGTTAATGGGCCTGGTCGTGGCGCGGGATGTCTTAGCCGATGCCGGTATCAGTGATGAAAGCAGTTATGACCGTGATAAAATGGGCATTATCCTTGGCGTTGGTGGCGGTCAAAAGCTGGGCGGACAACTCGTTTCGCGTCTCCAGGGCCCGGTTCTGGATAAGGTCTTAAAGGCGTCCGGCGTTGCAGAAGCGGATCGCGCGGTTATTATCGATAAATTTAAAAAAGCTTATGTTCCCTGGGAAGAAAACTCCTTTCCCGGATTATTAGGCAATGTGATTGCCGGGCGCATCGCTAACCGCTTTAATTTGGGCGGCACCAACTGCGTGGTTGATGCGGCCTGTGCCGGCTCACTGGCAGCGGTTAAAATGGCTATCTCAGATCTGCTGGAATACCGCTCGGAGATGATGATCTCCGGTGGTATCTGCTGTGATAATTCTCCCTTTATGTATATGTCCTTTTCAAAAACACCGGCCTTTACCGATGGCGAAGATATTCGTCCCTTTGATGATCAATCCAACGGCATGATGGTCGGTGAAGGGGTTGGGATGATTGCGCTGAAACGCCTGAGTGATGCCGAGCGTGACGGTGATAAGGTATATGCCGTGATCAAAGGGATAGGCAGCTCCTCGGACGGTCGCTTTAAATCCATTTATGCACCGCGTCCGGAAGGGCAGTTAAAAGCATTAAAACGTGCTTATGCCGATGCCGGGTTTGCGCCTCAGACCTGCGGACTGATTGAAGCCCATGGTACCGGCACTAAAGCCGGTGATGCCGCAGAGTTTTCCGGTTTAAATATGCTTCTTAGCGAAAACAATGATAAAAAACAGCATGTGGCTTTAGGATCGATCAAATCGCAGGTTGGCCATACCAAAGCGGCTGCGGGGACGGCAGGATTAATTAAAGCGGCACTGGCGCTGCATCATAAAGTACTGCCGGCAACCATCAATGTGGATATGCCGAACCGCAACCTGAATATCGAAAATACACCATTATATATCAATACAGAAACCCGACCGTGGATGCCGCGTGCCGATGGTGTTAAACGCCGCGCGGGGATCAGCGCCTTTGGTTTTGGAGGTACCAATTTCCATCTGGTTCTAGAAGAGTATCAGGCGCAGCAGAGCGCCGCGTACCGTTTAAATGAGGTGCCGCAGACCGTACTGATCAGCGCGGCGAATAAAGCGGCATTGATTACAGTACTGCAAAGCTGGGCGAATAAACTCTCCGTGCCTGAAGATGCGCCTTATCAGTTTAATGCCCTGGTCACGGAAAACCCGCTGACAACACCGGCGCCTGAGCTGGCTCGCTGCGCCTTTGCCGCTAAAAATGCGGAGCAGGCAAAAACGGCGATTGAGCAGATTTTACAACAACTTGCGGCAGATGATAGCGATGCATGGAGCAAGCCGAACGGTATCTATTATCGTCACTCTGGCCTTGATAGCGCCGGTAAAGTGGTGGCGCTTTTCTCCGGTCAAGGCTCGCAATATGTGAATATGGGCCGCGATTTAGCCTGTAATTTTCCGGCCATGCTGGAAGTAAATGCACAAATGGATAAGCAGTTTACGGATGCCGGCTTAAATCAGCTCTCGCAGACCCTGTATCCTATTCCGGTGTTCTCTGCCGAGCAGCGTCGAGCACAGGATGAGCAACTGCGTTTAACTGAATACGCGCAGCCGGCTATCGGCTCCTTTAGTATGGGCTTATATAAGATCTTTGAGCAGGCGGGCTTTAGTGCCGATTTTACTGCCGGGCACAGTTTTGGTGAACTCACGGCATTATGGGCCGCTGGGGTTATTTCAGCTGATGATTATATGACCTTAGCGCGCAGTCGCGGGCAGGCAATGGCGGCCCCGAATGATCCTGATTTTGATGCCGGCACTATGATTGCCGTGGTTGGCGATCCTGCCGGCGTAGCTGCGCATATCAAGGAGATTGCCGATGTCTCTATCGCCAACTATAACTCCCGTAATCAGGTGGTGGTGGCAGGTGTCAGTAGCCAGGTTGCACTCGCTGCTGAGCAATTACAGCAACAAGGCTACAAGGTTGTGCCGCTGCCGGTGTCTGCTGCCTTTCATACCGAGTTGGTCGGCCATGCACAAAAGCCCTTTGCCGAGGTGATTGATAGTGTTGAATTTAATTCGCCTAACATTCCGGTGTTTGCCAACGGCAGCGCCCAGGCACACAGCAGCGATGGCGCGAAGATTAAAGCAAGTTTAAAAAATCATATCCTCGAGTCGGTACATTTCAGTGAGGAGGTCGAGAATCTCTATCATGCCGGCGGGCGTATCTTTATTGAATTCGGACCGAAAAATGTATTAACCCGTTTGGTGGATAATATTTTAGCGGATAAGCAGGATGTGACGACCATTGCCATCAATGCTAATCCTAAAAAATCAGCGGATGAGCAGCTGCGTTTAGCTGCATTGGAGATGGCTGTTTTAGGTGTGCCGCTGTCCAATATCGACCCGTATAACGCGGTGGCCCGACCCGTAACGCCGCCGAAAAGATCCGCGCTGGCAATGAAGTTAAGCGGTGCGGCTTATGTCAGTCCGAAAACGCAGCAAGCCTTTACTGACGCTCTCAATGACGGTTGGAAGTTGCCTGCTGCTGAGGCGAAGATCGTTGAAAAAGAAGTCATTAAAGAGGTGGTTGTTGAGAAAGTCGTCGAGAAGATCGTCTATGTGAATGCCGACGGCTCTCCTGCTAATGGCGAGACGCCTGTCAATAAACAGCAAGCTGATAACCAAGCTGATAACAGCGATTTAATGCAAAGTATCGAGCAGAGTGTCGCTTCCGTTGTCGAACAACAAACACAGTTGTTAGCGGTGCATGAGCAGTATATGCAGGGGCCCAAAGAGTATCAAAAAACCTTCCAGACTGTTTTACAGGCACAGGCCGGTGCCGCGCAGTTACCGGAAAGCCTGGATAAGACGCTGACTATGTACCATGATTTCCAAACACAAACACTGCGTGTACATGAAGCCTACCTTAATAGTCAAGCTGACCATATGCA
>JBFGZH010000212.1:0-4826 GCA_041586895.1 Psychromonas sp.
AGATCATTCCTTTTTGTTCAAAAATTTCAGCGACAGTAAAGATATCTTTATCGCCACGACCGGATAAATTAACAATGATAATCTGCTCTTTATCGTCCTTTTCAATAAGTTTAAGCGCATAGGCCAGGGCATGGGCTGATTCCAATGCCGGAATGATGCCTTCGTTTTCAGAAAGGGCTTTAAAGGCCGCTAAGGCTTCATCATCGGTGGCGTTTACATATTGCGCACGGCCTGTTTGTGCGAGGTGTGCATGCTGTGGCCCCACGGAAGGGAAATCCAGCCCGGCAGAGATAGAGTAGGACTCCTGTACCTGCCCGTATTTATCCTGCATCATTAAGGAGTGCATGCCAAAGAAGATCCCTTTTGAGCCGTAGGAGATAGGGCAGCCGTGTTCACCGGTTTCAATACCGTGGCCGCCCGGTTCAACCCCAATCAGTTCGACACTTTCATCGGCAATAAAATCATTGAATATGCCGATGGCATTGGAGCCGCCGCCGACGCAGGCAATCACTTTATCGGGCAGAATTCCTTCTTTCTTCAAACATTGCTTTTTCGCCTCTTCACCAATCATTTTCTGGAATTCACGGACAATAATAGGGAAGGGGTGCGGACCTGCTGCCGTTCCTAACAGGTAATGGGTGCTGTCATAACTGCCCGCCCAATCGCGCAGCGCTTCATTACAGGCATCTTTAAGAGTTGACGAGCCGGAAGTGACGGGAATCACCTCTGCCCCCATTAAGCGCATGCGAAAGACATTGGGTTTCTGCCGCTCGCAGTCGACTGCGCCCATATAGATCTTACATTTCAGGCCGAGTAATGAACAAGCCAGTGCGGTTGCCACGCCATGTTGTCCGGCGCCTGTTTCAGCGATGATCTCATTTTTACCCATACGTTTAGCCAGCAGCGCCTGACCTAATACCTGATTGGTTTTATGGGCACCGCCGTGCAGCAGATCTTCACGTTTCAGATAGAGTTTAGTTTTTTTGCCTTTGGTCAAATTACGGCAGAGCGTAAGGGGAGTCGGACGACCTGCATATTCTGTTAACAGTTCCGCAAACTCAGCAATAAACTCAGGATCAGATTGTGCTTTAATAAACTCTTTTTCCAGCTGTTTCAGCGCCGGAACAAGGATTTGTGGTACATACATACCACCAAATTCACCGAAATAGGGGTTTAACTTTTCCATTATATCTATACCTTATCTGAATTGCGTTGTAGGTAACGGGTAATTGCTGCAAATGCGGCATCCAACTTGACGTTATCTTTTTTACCCGGTGCACTTTCCACGCCGGAGTTAAAATCTAAACCGGCACAACCGAGCAGTGCCGCCTGTTGTGCATTTTCCGGGGTTAATCCGCCGGCCAGCATAATAGTGCTTTTATCGATATTGCTGTTATCCAGCAGGGACCAGTCAAATGCCTGGCCGGTGCCGCCGCTCTGCTTGCCGATGCGCGTATCAAGCAGATGCTTGTCCACCTGAAAAGCGCTTAAATCCGGCAGTGTTTCACTGACCCCATGCGCCTTCCATATGGCACATGCTTCAGGCAACAGCGCGCGTAATTTTTCCACATACTCAGGGGTTTCCTCACCATGCAGCTGCACCACATGCAAACCCAGTTGTTTAACCGTATAGCTGATAATCTCAGGATCTTCATTCTGGAAAACACCGACATAGACTAGCGGCGCACCGGCCATCACTAAACGGGCCTGCTCCATATCCACATAGCGCGGTGATTTTTCCACAAAGATCAAACCGCCATAAACGGCACCGGCGCGATAGACATCCGCCGCACTGCGCGCATGGGTGAGTCCGCAGACTTTATTTTCACCGAGTATCAAGCGGCGGCAGGCGCGGTCGATATTGTGCTGAGCCATGATTGAGCTGCCCACTAAAAAGCCGTTGGCGTATTTGCTTAACGCTTTAACCTGCGCATGGTTGTAGATTCCGGACTCGGAAATGACCACGCGATCGGCGGGTATTTTGGCTGCCAGCTCTATAGTACGGTTAAGGTCGATGCTTAGATCACGCAGATCACGATTATTAATGCCGATCACCTGCGCACCTAAGGCTATCGCCCGCACCAGTTCATGCTCATTACTGACTTCGGTGAGCACGCCCATATTCAGGCTGTGCGCAGTATCGCGATAAGCCTGATAGGCATCATCATCAAGCACCGATAACATTAATAAAACGGCATCGGCCTGGTAGTAGCGGGCCAGATAGATCTGATAAGGGTCAATAATAAAATCTTTACAGAGCACCGGCTGGCTGACCTGTTCGCGCACCTGGCTGACATAGGCAAAATCGCCCTGAAAATACTTTTCATCTGTCAGTACTGAGATGGCGCTGGCATAGTTTTTATAAGTCCCGGCGATCAGGTCTAAATCAAACTCTTCGCGGATCAGCCCCTTTGAAGGCGATGCCTTTTTGCACTCCAGAATAAACACGCTTTTATCCTGCTGCAGGGCACGATAAAAACTGCGATCACTGGCGGTAAGCTGATCTTTAAAGCCAATTAAAGGCTGTTGCTGCTGGCGCTCTTTAAGCCATTGCGCTTTATCGGCAACAATTTTACCAAGAATGGTGTTCTCTAGACTTTGATCATTTAACATTGACTTTGCTCCGCAAGTGCTTGTAATAATTGTAAGGGTTTGCCGGTTAACATCATATCCATTGCCATTTTTGTGCCTGCTTTAAAGTTATCAGCCATACCGTTTAACACCAATAAAGCGGAAACATTGACGGCGACGGCGGCCTGCTGGGCAGCTGTGCCTTTACCCTGCAGTATTTTTTCGATAATCACTTTATTTTCTGCAGCGTCCCCGCCGAGAATGCTTTCAATCGGGTAGCTGTCGACACCGAAATCCGCAGGCGTCAGGGTATATTCTTTGATCTCACCGTCAATCAGTTCGGCAACCTGTGTTTCACCGTGCAGGGCAATTTCATCTAAACCGCTGCCGAAGACCACCATCACACGTTTCATGCCCAGTTGTTGATGAACCTGCGCAATGGGCTTTAAAAGCTCCGGCGCATACACGCCCATCAGCTCAAAGTCGGGACGGGCAGGGTTAACTAACGGCCCTAAGACATTAAAGATGGAGCGGGTTTTCAGTGCCGCGCGCACCGGTGCGGCAAAGCGCATGCCGGCATGATATTGCGGAGCAAAAATAAAGCACACGTTGAGCTTATCCAGACATTGACGGGCCACTTCCGGTGTCATGTCCAGGTTAACGCCAAATGCCGCAAGCAGATCCGAAGAGCCTGATTTACTGGAGACACTGCGGCTGCCATGCTTACAGACTTTCAGGCCGCAGGCGGCCGCGACAAAGGCACTGGCGGTGGAGATATTGATGGTGCCGAAGCCGTCGCCGCCGGTACCGACAATGTCGCTAAAGGCATAATCCGGACGCGGAAAGGGCTTCGCCTGTGCCAGTAGCGCGTTCGCGGCACCGGTTATCTCTTCCGGGGTTTCACCCTTGATTTTTAATGCGGTTAATACTGAAGATAACACGATAGGGTCGATGTCACCCTGTACAACCTGCTCAAAAAAAGCCTGGCTCTGCTCACTGGAAAGTGATTTCCCTGCATATAACTGCTCTAATGTCTGTTGAATATTAAACTGACTCACTAAACCGTCTCCCTGTTGGTAACAAGATTTAAACTTGTCTCTAATAATTTTGCTCCCTGGCAGGTTAAAATCGATTCCGGATGGAATTGAAACCCGATCACTCTATCCTGGGCATTATAAACCGCCATGCACATGCCATTAAAATCCGCAACCACTTCCAGTGAATCCGGCACCTGCGTGCCGACCAGCGAGTGATAACGGGCAACGGAAAGCGGCTGGCTTAATCCGGCAAACATGCGATCCCCGCAATGGCTGATTAATGAGGATTTACCATGCATGATCTCCTCAGCCTGACCGACAACACCCCCGTATTGCTCAATTAACGCCTGATGGCCGAGACAGATACCGAGAATAGGAAGCTGACCTTTACATAAGCCGATCAGCTCTATTAAACAACCCGCTGCACTTGGCGTACCGGGACCGGGTGACAGAACCAGCACAGCTTCGGTATCACAGGCATCGATATGTGCTTTAATCTGCTTGGCCGGCATACTGTTGCGGTAAATTTTTACCGGATAACCCAGCGCTTTAAACTGATCAACCAGGTTATAAGTAAAGGAATCAAAGTTATCGAGAAAAAAAAGTGTTTGTTTTTTAGTAGTATTCATCAGCTTATTCTCCTGAAACCTTTGCTAGTGTGGTGCCGTGTGCCAGGGCAATGGCATTTAATACCGCGGCTGCTTTGCCGCGTGTTTCATCCGCCTCAGATTGCGGATTGGAATCAAATACCACACCGGCCCCCGCTTGTGCCTGGGCAATGCCGTTTTTGACAAAGGCGGAGCGGATAACAATACAGGTATCCATATCACCGCAACCATTGATATAACCCACGGCGCCGCCGTAACTGCCGCGGCGTTTTTGTTCAACCTGACGGACCAGCTGTGAGGCGCTGATTTTTGGGGCTCCGACTAAGGTGCCCATATTCATACAGGCCTGATAGGCGTGCAGCGCATCTAAATCATCACGCAGCTTGCCGACCACCCGGGAAACCAGGTGCATTACATGGCTATAGCGGTCCACTTTCAGCAGGTCGGCCACATGGCGTGAGCCGGGCTCACTGATCCGGGCAACATCGTTACGCGCCAGATCAACCAGCATCAGATGCTCAGAGGTTTCTTTTTTATCCAGGCGCAGTTCTAACTCTAAACGGCCGTCTAAATCTTTATTGATAGAGCCGTCAGGATTAAAGCCGCGACC
>JBFGZH010000213.1:0-4804 GCA_041586895.1 Psychromonas sp.
CCTTTTACGCCATCAGGCGGGCGATAAGTTTGAGGTCTTCAGTGCCGGTACGGCACCCGGGGAGATTGATGGTAGAACGCTTGCCGCTTTAGCTGATTTTGGTTTATCCGTTAAGCAACTGTCCTCCAAGAGTGTCGAGACTTTTGCAGGTCAGTATTTTGATTTTGTAATCACGCTTTGTAATCACGCTTTGTAATCACGCTTTGTAATCACGCTTTGTGATCAGGCGCGACAAGGTTGCCAAAGCTACCCGAGTAGCGGTCAACAGCTGGCCTGGAATTTTGCAGCGCCGACATCTCGGGCGGGGCAACTGCCATTTCAAGCTACCTTGAGTGAGCTGAATAAGCGCATTGCAATGTTTGTATTAATGGAATCTAAGCATAAAGAAAAGCTTAAGATGCAGCCGCAGCAGGATCCTACCCAGTTTTATAAATGTCTTAGCGATGAGATTCGTCTGAAGAGTCTGCTATTGATTCAATATCAAGGTGAGCTTTGCGTTTGTGAATTGATGGAGGCATTAAACGAGAGCCAGCCAAAAATATCACGTCATCTGGCACTACTTAGAAAAAACAAGATACTGCTCGATCGCAAGCAGGAGCAATGGGTGTTTTATCGCATCAATCCTGATTTAGCTGCCTGGCAAAAATCAGTGATAGCCCAAACAATAGAAGCTAATGTGGCCTTTATTCAAGATAGTATCGACAACCTTTCACTGTTCGGCAACCGCCCCGAGAGAGTGAAAAATGCTTGCCGGAAAACAACTACAAGAGAGAGTTTATAACATGGGAATATTTGAACGATTTTTATCTTTATGGGTCGCGCTGTGCATTGTTGCCGGCGTTGTGCTGGGAAATTTAATGCCAGACTTTTTTGCTCTGATTGCGCGCTTAGAGTTTGCCCATGTTAACTTTATTGTGGCCGGGTTGATTTGGATAATGATCTACCCGATGATGGTGCAGATTGATTTCAGCTCGATTAAAGGTATTGGCAAAAAGCCTAAAGGCATATTGCTCACGCTGGTGGTTAACTGGTTAATCAAACCCTTTACCATGGCGCTTTTAGCCTGGCTGTTCTTCGATCTGCTTTTTGCCGGCTGGGTGGACCCGCAAAGTGCCAGTGAATATATCGCCGGCATGATCCTCTTAGGTGTTGCCCCCTGTACGGCCATGGTGTTTGTATGGAGTCAGCTGACCAAAGGCGATGCAAACTATACCCTTGTCCAGGTTTCGGTGAATGACATTATAATGGTCTTTGCCTTTGCGCCTATTGCCGCCTTTTTACTTGGGATCAGCGATATTCAAGTGCCTTGGGAAACCTTACTGTTATCTGTTGTTCTCTATGTAGTATTACCGCTGATTGCCGGTATTCTTACTCGTCAGGCTCTGGATAAAAAAGATGATCACCAGCGTTTACAGGATTTTCTACATCAATTAAAACCTTGGTCAATCATTGGTTTACTGGGCACTGTGGTCTTGCTGTTCGGCTTTCAGGCAGAAACCATTCTCGCACAGCCGCAAACGATTTTCTTGATAGCCATTCCGCTGCTGATCCAGACCTACGGTATTTTTGCTATTGCTTATCTGGCAGCCAAAGCGATGAAGTTACCTCATAATATTGCCGCACCGGCCTGTATGATAGGCGCATCTAACTTCTTTGAGCTTGCCGTTGCCGTAGCCATTTCCTTATTCGGGCTTCATTCAGGAGCAGCACTGGCAACAGTCGTCGGAGTGCTAGTTGAAGTCCCGGTGATGCTCTCCTTAGTTTATTTTGCCAATCAAACCCGCCACTGGTTTGCAGAAGCCAGTCAATAGCACAGTTTGAGTGCTTAACCCCTTAAATTTTAGCCCCGTTGCTGTTTTCAGTAGCGGGGTTTTTTATTTTAGGCGCGGACTTATATTTTTTGTAAACTTTGAACATCCGTTCAAACTTGTATTGAACGATCGTTCTGGTTGGGTTATATTGTTTTCACAGCAACGGAATGAAGTCTGTTCCGATGGATTATTCAAACTGACAAGATAGGAATATAATGATGAGCGATTTTAAATTTCATACAGTAGAAACAGCGCCGGCAGAAAGTAAGCCAATTCTTGAAGGTGCAGTTAAACAGATGGGGGTTGTGCCGGGACTCTATGCGGTTATGGCTGAAGCACCTACACTATTAAAAGCATATACCCAGCTTCATCAATTATTTACAGAAACCTCCTTTGATGCCGAAGAGTTGACCGTTGTCTGGCAAACCATTAATGTTGAGCATCAATGCCATTACTGTGTGCCGGCCCATACCGCTATTGCGCAGGCAATGGAAGTCGATCCGGCATTAACGCAGGCGCTGCGTAATCGTGAGCCTATGCCTACGGCAAAATTACAAGCCCTACAGGACTTGACGCTGAGCATGGTGCGTAATCGCGGTAATGTAGCGCCACAGGAGTTACAGACATTCTATGCAGCAGGTTATGGCCAGCAGCAGGTATTGGAAATCATTTTAGGCATCTCACAAAAGGTGATGAGTAACTATACCAACCATATTGCCGAGACGCCGGTGGATACTATGTTTGCAGACTTTTCCTGGAAATAAGCGCCGCACTGGCGACAATACCTCAAGCCTCGTCATTCTGGCGAGGCTATCTGTCTTTTTTTACTACTAAATACTCGCCAACAGTGGCTCTGCAAACACTGTTCACAGCAGTCAGGCATTTTTCTTTTGCACACTTGCAATAGGGCGCTTTGCGCCGTTTGCCCTTTAGGCTGTGGTCGTATGGCGTTTGGCAATCAGGGTAAATTTATAATCGGTCGATGTGAAATGGCTGCGGCTGTACTCAAAGACAGTGCCATCGGCTAAAAAGCTGCGCGTTCTTTTTTCTATAATCGGCTGTTGCTGATCAATATTGAGCAAGGTTGCAATCTCTTCGGAAGGCAGAATCGGTATAATTTCCTGTTCGCTGCGGTCAATCACCATTCCCTTGGTCTTCTCAATATACTCATACTTTGATTTTTCCATCACTTGAAAAGTTAAATCCGGAAAAAGGCGCAGTGGCATCCAGGTTTCTTCGACAGTAATCGGATGATCGCCGACACAGCGAATGCGTTTTACATGGAAAATACGCTCTGATTCATCAATATTGAGATGCTCTGCGATGGTGATGCTTGGCTGTGTGATTTCAAAGGTGGTGACATTACTGTGAGTGGCCACACCAAGGTGAGCCCATTTCTCATTAAAGGTCGACTGCTGATAAATATCGTAATTAATTTTATTGCCTTTAACATAGGTGCCGCTGCCCTGAACACTTTCCAGCTCTTCATTTTCAATTAATAACTTAAGTGCCTGGCGGATGGTGACGCGGCTGACGGAAAACTGCTCTCTGAGCTGTGCTTCTGTCGGTAAGGCTTCGCCGACTTTATATTCACCTGCTTGTATTTTTTCACGGATAGTATCAGCAATCTGGCGATACATTGGGATTTTAGCCATCTTAACTCTCTTTTCAGGATGCAATTAGCAATGCTAACAATTTGTACTGTCGTTATTTAGGTTATAACAATTTGTACTGCATAAGCAACTGCTTTGCAATACAAATTAAAAATATGAATGAGCGTCATGTAAATCGTACTAGTATGCAGGGCGCTGTTGCTCATGATTGAATATTAGCTTCTGTTATCGTTAGGCTACAAAGGCAAAGTCGCCATGTCAATCTCTTATAAGCAGCGGTTTAGCTGCGCTACTTTATATTTTTACAGTAATCACAATGTTATTAATATTATATTTATTTTATTTTTTTGAAGTGGGTTTGATATCAGGTAAGGGGCTGTTTCTATGTGCATGCACTCTTGATATTGTTAATTCAAGTTTAGATAAGAATTTATTACAAGTCTCCAGTAAATATAGAGGGAATATATTATGAAAATTGCAATGGCATGTGATGATGCTGGTTTTAGCTTAAAGGAAGAAATAAAAACTTTTTTACAAAAACTCGGTCATGACATTTTAGACTTTGGTACAAATACTAAAGAATCCTGTGATTTGCCGGATTATATTTATCCGGCGGCGATTGCCGTTTCCAGGATGAAAGCCGATCACGCCATCTTTATTGATGGCACCGGCCATGGTAGTGCGTTGATTGCCAATCGAATAGCAGGTTTGTATGCGGTTGCATGTCAGGACCCTTTCTGTGCGCAATTAGCCCGCGCGCATACCAATACCAATATCCTTTGTCTGGGTGCTGAAATAGTGGGCCCCAGTGTAGCGATGGAAATTGTAAATACTTGGATTACAACAGATTTTTGTGCTGAAGAGAAAAACAAGCAGTATGTTGATAGCGTTATCAGACTCTCGGAAAGACACCTTAAACCGCTTTTCCGTTGCGAAGTCGAGGAATACGATAAACAAGTTGATAAGGTGATTGCAAAATCAGAAAGTCAGCCGCTACCTACTCCACAGAAGACTGCCAGCTAATAAAATCGCCCGATAAAAGGCGGTTAATGCTTTACACTTAATCCACCTCAGAAACACACTTCTCCGTCTGCAGGTGGATTAAGTATCATTATTTACAATAAACAGTCCGCTGCGCAGGCAAATTGCTATCAGGGTTTTGCTCGTCCGTTAATAGATCATTTCTCATTAAAACTATCACTATCCGCCAAGCAGTGCTGACTGGCACAAAAACATATACCCACCGGTACCGGCCATAATGCTCAGCAGGGCATTGCCACGCCAGAGATGCAGTGCAACTACCAATGCCAGTGCCAGCAGCTCTGCCGGGCCGTCAGAAAAGCTGCTGAAACGCAGGTCACGAAAACAGTAGAAGAGTAA
>JBFGZH010000214.1:0-4785 GCA_041586895.1 Psychromonas sp.
CACCATCAATGATCCTAAGTGCACCTCAAAAACCTTCCCGGATTACTTTGACAAGTTAGCTTCTGTTAGTTGCTAAGGCTTGCTCATAGGCAACTACAAAGCCTTGCATTGCAAGGCTTTGTAGTTGGCGCTGGACAAAGGGGCAGGTGTTATTCCCAGCCCTGTTTTTTCCGGTAGATAGTCGAAGGGCTGACATCGAGCAGCGCGGCGGCTCGGGGAATATTGCCATCACAAAAGCTGATGGCCTGTTCAATGGTTTCGCGTTCGACATCGGCCAGCGGTTTTATGGCCTCGGCGCCGCGATAATCGTCAACGGCTATACTGATTGTATTCTCTATTTGTGGCGCCTGCCTGGTGACCGCTTTATCCGCTAACAGGTTTAAAGGGGCGGGAAGATGGCTTAACTGAACGACTGAGGCATCGTGTAACACCACAATATTGCGAATAACATTTTGTAACTGTCTGACATTTCCCGGCCAGTTGTACTGTTTAACAAATAGCGCTTGCACCTCGGGAGAAAAACCGCTAAAGGATTTACTCTCCTCTTTGCAATAGCTGCGCAGAAAGCTTTCGGCTATTTCTATAATATCTGTGCCGCGTTCGCGCAGCGCCGGCAGTTGCAGAGGTAGCACATGCAGGCGGTAATAAAGGTCTTCGCGAAAACGACCGCTTTCTACATCTTGAAGAGGGTTACGGTGGGTGGCACAGATAAAACGCACATCAACGCTTTCCAGTTTATTGCTGCCGACTTTTTTGAAGGTCCCGGTTTGCACAAAGCGCAATAATTTGCTCTGCAGCTCGATATCCATTTCGCAGATTTCATCTAAAAACAGGCTGCCGCCATCTGCCTGGGAGGCGGCGCCTTGACGCTCGGAAAATGCCCCGGTAAATGCGCCTTTGACATGGCCGAAGATTTCGCTCTCCATCAGATCGCGGGGAATGGCGGCACAGTTTATCGCCACAAAAGGGCGCTTGGCGCGGGGGCCCTGCTTGTGAATGGCCTCGGCACAGACTTCTTTACCTGTGCCGCTTTCGCCGGTGATAAACACCGTTGCTTTGCTCGGCGCCGCAGCATCAATAATGCGGTACACCGCCTGCATGGCCAGACTGGAGCCGATAAAACCATGGTAGTTATGACGCTTGGTACTCTGATAGTTATTGACCAGGTGCTGCAGGCGATTGCGTTCCAGCAGGTTGTTCACCGAGGTCTTTAATCTGCTCGCTGTAACCGGTTTTTCTAAAAAGTCATTGGCGCCCTTGCGCATCATTTCCACGGCAATATCCACCGAGCTGTGTCCGGTGATAACAATCACCGCAGCGCTGACCTTTTCCTGTTTCATCCATTCGAGAATAGCCAGACCATCCATATCGGGCAGTTTGTAATCCAGCAGGATAAGATCCGGAACAACACTTTTTAGCGACTCCTGCATGGCGGCCCCGGTTGACACCACCGTCAGTTCGAGCATTTCCGTTTTTAAATATTGTTCATATAAGCGTGCTTGTGGGGCTGAATCTTCTACTATTAATACCTGAGATCTATCGCTCATTCACTTGTCCTTTTTAGTCAAATCCCTGCTCAGCGCGTTGCGCCAATAGGCGAAAAGACGCTTCAGCTATATTTGCTATCTGTTTCGCCTGTGCAAAGGCCTGTTGCTCATGGTTTTGCCTGCAAAGCTGCTCGACACTGCGCATGAGTTTATGGAGTTTATCATTTCCATGGGCAATCGCACTACTGCCCAGCGTGTGCGCTTCAAATTCCAGGCTGTTAACATCTTGTTTTGCTAGCGCTTTAGCAATTAATGTCACTCTGCTCTGACTGTCTTCTATATACATGGCTATTAATTCGGGGACGATGTCTGCGCTGGTATCGCGCACCAGCTGCTGCAGTATGGCTTCATCAACAAAATCGCCATCACTGTCCCGAGTATTTTCTTCCGTGGCTGTGCCGTCGTCGTGGGGATTTTCAACTGCCGTTTCCCGGGTTTCACTCCAGCGGGCAATGCAGCTTAGCGTGGCGCTGCGATCTATCGGCTTACTCAGGTAGTCATTCATGCCGGCAGCAATAAAGCGTTCTTTGTCACCGTTTAAATGATGGGCGGTAAGGGCAATCACCGGTATCTTGCTGACGGCTCCGCGAAGTTTTCGAATCGCCCTGGTGGCCGTCATGCCATCCATTTCCGGCATTGAGATATCCATCAGCACAATATCGTAGGGGCGGGCCTGTAATACCTCTAATGCTTCACAACCATTAGCGACCACATCAACCTGCAGTTTGGCAAGTTCAAGTATGCTTTTAATGACCATCTGGTTAGCCGGATTATCTTCGGCCAGCAGAATACGCGTACCGGGTAAGGGCATAAGCTCAGTTTGCTGCGCGGTTAATAGTTTTTCGCTGTCATTTTCCTGCGCTCTCTGCAGTTCAATGCTAAAGGTAAAGGCGCTGCCTTTACCCGGCTCACTGTTGACGCTGATTTCCCCGTGCATAAGGGAAACCAGGCGTTTGCAGATAGCCAGCCCTAAACCTGTGCCTTCATACTTTCTGCTATGGGTCTGGTCTACCATAGTAAACTCATCAAATAAGCAGCCCTGATGTGCCTGGGGAATACCAATACCGGTATCTTTAACCCGGCAACTCAGGGTGAAAACCTCTTCGTCAATAGCAGCAACGCTGGCGCTGACCTCAACACTTCCCTGTCTGGTAAATTTAATGGCATTATTGATCAGGTTAATAAGAATCTGACGGATCCGCTCCGGATCGCCTTTTACAAATTGCGGTAGCTCCTTCGCCAGTGTCAGGGTCAGGCGCAGGGACTTTTTCTGCGCCAGATTGCTAAGCAGTTGATTACAACTGCTTAGCAGCAGGTGCAGATCAAAGACAGAGTGTTCAAGTTGTAATTTATCAATATCCATCTTAGTAAAGTCGAGAATATCATTGATAATAGTTAGCAGCAGCTCACCGGAATCACGTCCTGTCTGCACTAACTCTAATTGCCTGTCGCTCAGTTCACTATCCTTAAGCAGTCCGAGAATACCCAATACGGCATTCATTGGCGTGCGGATTTCGTGGCTCATCGCCGCGAGAAAACGACTTTTTGACTCATTACTCTTTTCTGCTTCACGCTGCGCTGCGCGTAAATTTTCTTCATTACGCTTTTGTTCGCTGATATCTATAAAGTGGGCGATATAGTGAGTGATTGCACCGGCGCTGTTTCTTGCCGAGGAGATATTGAGATATTCCGGGTATATTTCACCGTTCTTTCTTTTATTGTAAATTTCGCCGCTCCATTGCCCATGGACAATCAGGCTGAGCCACAGTGCCTGATAATATTCCGCTGAATGCTGGCCGGAGGATAAAATACTGGGATTTTTTCCCACGACTTCGGCATGCTCATAGCCTGTTATGCGGGAAAATGCCCGGTTAGTGCGGATAATGGCGCCATTGATATCACAGATAAAAATGGCTTCACTGGACTCAAAGGTTTGCGCTGCCAGGCGTAATTCAGTTTCAGCCTGCTGGCGGGCTGATATATCGCGAATAAAGGCGGTAAACAGGGGGCCCTGCTCAGTCTCGATGGGGGCGATATTGATTTCAATGGGAAAGCTATGGCCGGCTTTATGCTGGGCGGTAAGTTCAATACGTTTATTTAAAACCGGGCCCTTGCGCGTTTCAAGATATTTTTTCATGCCTTTATGGTGTGCCGCGCGCTGCTCCGCCGGAATGATAAAGTGGGCGAGATTATTGCCGAGAATTTCACTCGCCGTCCAGCCGAAGGTTTTCTCGGCGACCTTATTGTAGTCGAGCACACAACCCCGTTCATCGATAGTGATTAAGGCATCCAGGGAGGCGTTTAATATGGCATTATTTTTAGCCTGATTGCTTTCCGCCAGCGCGGTCATCCTTCTTTCCGTTTCGATACTGTTGCGCAGTTGCTTATAATTTTGAGCGAGTGAGCTGGACATGCGGTTAAAAGCACGCGCCATTTGTGCCAGTTCATCGCAGCCGCGTACCTTAATCTGTACCCCCGGGCCACGCTGAATAATGCTTTCCGAGGCAATTTTTAAGCGCTGTAATTGCCGGGTCAGGTAGGTGCCCAGGGCATAGGAGAAGATCACTATCAAGGCCAGCTCAATGCAGGCAATGACAATGATCCAGTTCCTGGCGTCGGATAATAAAGATAATACCGAGGCCGTTGACATGCCCAGTTCAATCACGCCATAGACTCGGCCTGCTTCTTTAATTTCGACGCGCGTTGCTATCATGCTACCGGCTATGGCCGAATCTTCTGCTGCGCTAGTGCTCAAGGCATTCAGGAGGCTGATGTCGCCCCCTTCAGCGAGTATAAATTGATTATTGCTGATCCGCGCATAAACCATGTCGGGCATATTGATTATCTCCTGGATAAAACTTTCCAGGCTGGCCAGATCCGTAGAAAGCAGCGCATCTTTGACCGTGTGGGCAAAAAGGTGCGAGGTGCTGTCTGCGCGTTGTTGCAACTGCGTTTGATTGGACTGATTAAGAAAATTGATCATGCTGAAAATCAAGACCAGCAGTAAAATAGCCCCGAGCAGGGCAATTGAAAGAATTGTTTTTAGGCGAAAGCTCATAGATAACCTTTTATTTGCTTGGCAGGTGGTTAAGTTGTAAGGCTCTGATATCATCCCAGTTGGCGTCCTGCGCCTTGGTAAAACCTGCTATATTGATGCGCTTCAATAAATCTCTGCCTGTTTGCTGCTGCTCGATCTTAATCAGAGCCTGCTGCAGTCTCGTTGCCTGTTGGGCGGTTA
>JBFGZH010000215.1:0-4778 GCA_041586895.1 Psychromonas sp.
CAGTAGCGTTTATTGGCGTGCTGATAGAGCTCTTCGTATTCGACGGCTGTATGGTGCCATGAGAAGTCTGTGGTCATGCCATTGTCGAGCATTTTGGCAAATGCCGCTTTGTCGTTACGGTATACCGATGCGGCCCAGCGCATAGTGTCCCTGAGCGCAGCAGGATAAAGATCATAAAATTTAAATCCGGTTGCAGTATTGAGACTGTTTGCTGAATAGTTGTTGACCGTATCTTCCAGGCCGCCCGTTGAGCGGACAATAGGTACAGTGCCGTATTTCATGCTGTACATCTGGTTAAGTCCGCAGGGCTCATATCTTGACGGCATAACAAAGAAGTCCGCACCGGCTTCCACCAGGTGAGCAAGTTTATTACTGTAGCCGATAAAACAGCCGAATTTATTCGGGTAGGCCTGGGCAAAGTGCAGCAGCGCATTTTCCAGCTGTTTATCTCCGGAGCCGATAATAGCAAACTGAACATCATCGTGTTTAAGCATCTCCTCTACCGATTCAATAAAGACATCCAGTCCCTTTTGCGTCGCCAGGCGTGATACGACGCCATAAAGCGGCACATCGTGACGCACTTCCAGGCCAAATTCTTTCTGCAGTTCGGTTTTACAAAGCGCTTTACCGGTCAGATCGGCGTGTGAGAAGTTATAAGGAAGCAAAGGATCTGTTTCCGGGTTCCACTCATGGACGTCGATACCATTGATAATACCGCGCAGTTTACCTTGTACAGCTCTGTGTTGCAGTGAGTGCTCTAAACTGAAACCATATTCCGGTGATAAAATCTCTTCCGCATAAGTCGGGCTGACAGTAGTCACCATATCAGCTGTCATCACACCCGCTTTCAGGAAGTTAAGCTGATCATGGAATTCCAGGCAGTGGAAGTTAAAGTAATCCCAGCCAAGTCCTGTCCAGTATAGGTTGGCTTTGTTAAAGACGCCCTGATAGCCGATATTATGAATCGTCATAATTGACTTTGCCTTACTGAAATTAGGCTGGTCGTTGTAGAGTTTACTTTTCAGGTAAACATTACATAAAGCCGTATGCCAGTCATTGGCATGCAGCACATCGACCTTGATATTCAGAGCCAGTATCGCCTGCATAATGGCTCGGCTGAGGAAGATAAAGCGCTCTGGATTATCGGAATATTCCTGGCCATCCCAGTCGTATAGTTTGGGGCGATCGTAGAAGCGGTTAAATTCGATAAAGTAAAAAGAGAGGTTTTTATTGATCTTATGGCGTCTGATGCTTGCCCATTCTTCGTTGTTATCGCCAAAGGGCACGCCTAGCAGTTCATAGACGCATTCTGTGTCATCGCATTTTTCAGCCATGACCTGCGGATAATAAGGCATAAAGACTGAAACATTGTGTCCGTTTTCTGCCAAAGCGTAAGGTAGTGAGTAGGAAACATCAGCCAGCCCGCCTGTTTTGGCGTAGGGTGCTGCTTCACTGGTTGTCCAAACTATATTCATCATCTGTCCCTCAAAATTAATATGGTGTTGCATTGGCTGACTCAGCGGTAGAAAAAAACTCTCAGCCTTATCTTTAAGTAAGCTCAATAAATTATAAATATAAAGGTAAAGATTACTATGAAAAGCCGGCAACAGAAACAGTTTCGATCTTTATATGCTTGTTATTTCAAACTATTGCAGCAGAAAAGGGTAAACTATAGCAACAACCAACAGGTGGATTCGATAATATGGCCAATAACAGTAAATTTTCCCGGGCTGCAGCACTATTGCTAAAGCGCCGGACGGCGGGGACAAAAGCTGCTCGCTTAGATCCTGAACTTAGTCCCCATTCCATTGAAGAGGCATTGGCGGTGCAGGCGGAGATGATCCGGCAGCGCAGTGATGCAGTCGGCGGATGGAAAGCGCTTTTGCCGCCTGCTGAAAACCAGCTGGTGGTGGCGCCTATTTTTGCAGAGACGATTCACCGTGGTCCGATTTGTACATTATTTGCTGATAATCAAGTGGCACGCATTGAACCTGAAATCGCTTTTGTGTTGGCGAAAGATTTGCCTGCGCAACAGCAGGGTTACAGTCAGGCGCAAATCGACGCTGCGCTGGAAGGCTGTTATATGGCGCTGGAATTAATGCAGGAGCGCTTTGCTGAAAATAGTGGTGTTGAATTTTATGAAAAGCTGGCCGATTGTTTAGTTAATCAGGGCTTATTTATTGGCCCGAAAATAGATAAAACGCTGGCTTATGCTGCCAGTGAAATCAGCATTAATATTGACCAGGCTGATTGTAAACAAAGTCTTGCCGGTAAGCATCCCAATCAACTGCCGCAAAATCCGCTGTACTGGCTGATTAACTTTATGAGCAAACGCGGCACCGATTTTAAAGCCGGACAAGCGATTATCACCGGCTCCTATGCCGGCATTATTGAAGTCGATTTTGATAAACAGACGGACATTGAGTATCTCGGTTTAGGAAAATACAGGGTTGAGTTTAAGGCGCTTTGATAAATGCAGCGCACTTTCACTAATGTGTTTTCAGCAGGGCGTGAAAATCAGCCCTGCTCATCGGCTTACCGAGAAAATAGCCCTGACCATAAGCGCAGTTATGTTGCTGTAGATAAGTTAATTGCGCCTGTGTTTCTATCCCTTCGGCAACAACTTCAATATTCAGGCGCTTGGCCATCGCGAGAATAGTTTCAATTAATGTTTCTGAAGAAGGGTCAATGCCGATATTTTTAATAAAGCTGCGGTCTATTTTAATCAGATCAACGGGAAATTTAACTAAATAGTTAAGTGATGAATAGCCGCTGCCAAAATCATCGATGGCGATTTTAATACCTATACTTTTAAACTTTTTGAGTATGGCCAGTGCCTTTTCAGAATCATCGGTTAACAGCCGTTCGGTGATCTCAACGGTGATATTAACCGATTGGCTGATCTTCTCAATGGCAGTCAGCCAGTTCTGCAGAGCATTATCCTTAGTATGGAATAATCGCGGCGAGACATTGATCGATAGTTCGGTAGCGCTATTCATGGCTATCAGCTGTTGGCTTGATTCTTCTAACATAAAGAGATCAATCTGGTTAATTAAGCCGGACTCTTCAGCTAAGCTAATAAACTCAATAGGCGGAATAAAGTCGCCGTTTTCCTGCTGCCAGCGGGCAAGTGTTTCACATTTACTGATTTTATTGCTTTTAAGGTCGATAATCGGCTGGAAGTAAGGTTGCAATTCTCTTTTTTGCAGGGCCGTAATCAGCTTATTGCGCAGTTGGTGGCGATATTCTGATTTTAACTGCATCTCATGGGTATAGAACTGGCAGCCATTTCTGCCGCTTGCTTTGACTTCATACATCGCCTGATCCGCTTTCTTTAACAGCAGGACCGCACTGTCGGCATCGTCCGGGTAAAGTGCAATCCCTATACTGACGCTCAAGTGAGCGGAAGTGCTGCTTAGCTGATAGGGCTGCTGCATGGCTTGGGATATTTTCTCGGCGATGCTAAGGGCATCCTGGTAATGAGTCATGTTATTGACAATAAGGGCAAATTCATCACCGCTGAGCCGAGCAACGGTATCCGAGTCTCTCAGCTGGGCTTTTAGCCGGGCAGCGGCTTCAACCAATACTTGGTCACCTGCCTGATGGCCATAATTATCATTGATAGGTTTAAAGCGGTCCAGGTCGATAAATAAAACCGCTAATCTGTTGCTACTGCGCCGTGCATTTTTTATCGCCAGCTCGAGTCGCTCCTGATAAGAGCGGCGGTTAGGCAGATCGGTGAGGCTATCAAAGGAGGCCTGATATTCAATAAGCTGTGCGCTTAATATTTTATCTGTTACATCTTGAATAGTGCCGGCAATGCAGCTGCTGTTCAGCACTCGCTGGCCATCGGACATAATTCTTAACCATAGGGGCTGGGCATTTTTAGGGCGCACTTGCAATTCAATATTAAAGGCTTTCGCGGTTTTCAGCGCTTGTTTTACTTTTGCCTGCCATAACAGGTAATCTTCTTCTGAAAAATAGCTCCTGAGGTCGGCTAAAGTGGCGGGAGAAAAGTCTTCTGCCTCGGCTAAGGCCAATGAGGACTGTTGCGACCACTTTATAAAATTCAGATTATCATCTATTTTCCAGCCGCCTATTTTAGCAACTCGGCCAACAGACTCTAACAGCCTTTTATCTTCCAGTCGTTTTAGTTGCAGCTCTTTTTGCCTGGATATCTGTTCGAATCGGAACCAGATAAACAAACTGAAAATTACTGCGCTGATAATAAAATAGCCGCGCAGTAAATAAATATTAGGCGCCAGGCCATTGTTGTCAGGTTTTGCAGTAGCGGCAATGTGCCATGAGTGGCCGCCAATATAAATTCTCGATAGCAGCTTGTCGGGAGAGTCAAAAACAGCCGCATCCCCGAAAAACACCGCTCCTGCCTTTCCCTGGGCATCATAGCTGCGAATGGCAATATTAAAATGTTCGCTGGCCTGCTCTATTTCTGAAAATTTAAACAACAGCTGCGCATTCAAAGGGGCTGAAATAATCCCCCATAATTTCCCTTCCGGTAAAAAGATCGGTGCCCTGCCAATAAATGCCGTCCCGCCTTGCACCAGGTTAATGGGTCCGCCCATCTGCACCTGCCCGCTCTTAATGACCTCTTCAACCATCGGCAGTTGATCCGGAGTGTTGCGGTAACTCAAACCGATAGCCTTTTCATTTCCTGCTAATGGAAAGACATATTTAATGACCAGATCTTTGGCTGCCGAGAAACTGATCAGCAGCGGGTCTTTGCGAAACAGGACTTCGGCATAGCGATTAAAATCATG
>JBFGZH010000216.1:0-4712 GCA_041586895.1 Psychromonas sp.
CACCGGAGCGTACCTTATAACGCTGCCAGCGAACACGTTCACTTTTATCGCTTTTGGCTAACTCTTGGCTAAATTTCGCCGCGATACGTGTCGGCACCAGCAGTTTATGCGGCCCCTTGGGTGAGGTTGCCCAATGATTAAATCCCGGGTTCAATAGCTGGATTTCAGCCACCGACAATTCCGCAAGTTCTGCGGCATAAGCAAGATCCAGCTGCGAGCCGACATCAACATAAGTGAGCACCTGCTTATTGGGCAGCATAGGAAGTTCAATGTTATATTTTTTATGATTGCGCAGAATATCAACCAGAGCCAATAACTTAGGTACATAATTTTCAGTTTCTCTGGGCAGAGACAGGTTCCAGTAATCGCTTGGTTTGTTTCTTCTTTTATTTTTACGTACCGCATTGAGCACCCGCCCTTCACCGGAATTATAGGCAGCAAAGGCATGTAACCAGTCGTTGCCTAAAAATTTATGCAGTATCTGCATATAATTTAATGCCGCTTCAGTCGCCGCATAGACATCACGACGACCGTCATACCACCAGTCCTGCTGCAGGCCAAAGCGCTTTCCCGTTACCGGCATAAATTGCCATAAGCCGGAGGCACTGCTTGGAGAGTAAGCAAAGGGATCAAAGGCACTTTCAACAACAGGCAACAGGGCTACCTCAAGGGGTAGGTTTTTCGCTTCAATCTGTTCAACAATCAGATATAAGAAGGGTTCAGCACGCTTTGAAACCTGCTGCAAATATTGGCGGTGTTTTAAATAATAATTACGCTGCTTAGCGATACGGGCATTGTCAGGCACGGCAAAGGTAAAACCTTCGGCTAACTTTAACCAGAGATTATCGTAGCCACTAGGTGTTGCTCCCTTTGGCGCGGCCGCTTCAGCCTCGCTATCTTCGACAAGATGAGCCAGCCCCTCCTCTTCGATACTATCCTGCTCATTAGTCACGCTGTCAGGAATAAGCATCTGTTCATTTAATTCAACAATATTTTCAGATTTAGGCGTTATCTGACAAGCAGTTAACAAAAGCAATAAAGATAACGAACAGATAAATTTCATAAAAAGGCCACTTATTCAACAATAAGTAGCGCATTCTAACGTAAATCCCAGTTAAATCCAGCTTTTACAAGGCGCTATTGACCAAGCGCAAAGTCACCGTACAAGGAAAATTATCTTCTTATAGATCAATAATTTAAATATCAAAGGCTGTTTTCATTCACAAACGCAAGCGGTTGATTATATGAGTATTTATTATTTTCAGAAGCGATCTTTATAGGCACGTAATGCACGAAAACAAGCCGTTGGCGATGTTAATGGCTGCGCCAGCTGTTTTTGCAGCGAGTTAAGCAGCGTTACCTCCTGACAACGAAGAAAGGGGTTGATACGTTTTTCCAGGCCGATGGTGCTGGGAATAGTCGGCAGTCCCTGCTGACGCTTTTTACTGACCTGCTGAATATAATCCAACAAGGCTTTATTGTCCGGCTCAACCTGCAAAGCAAAAGTAAGATTTTGCTGCGTATATTCATGGGCGCAATATACTCGTGTTGCCTCCGCTAAGCTTGCCAAGCGCGTTAATGAGGTAAACATCTGCTCATAGGAGCCTTCAAATATACGCCCGCAACCGCCAGAAAACAGCGTATCTCCACAAAAAACAAGGTCATCATTATAATAGGCAACATGATCCAGAGTATGTCCCGCGACCTCCATCACGGTTAATGAAAAACGCCCTTCAAAAAAAGTTAAGCTTTGCCCTTCTGTAACTAACTGACTTTGTGGAAACAGTTGTTCTTTACTATAGATCTCAATATGCTCATCACGAGCCGATAGCAGCGCCTTCACGCCACCGATATGGTCATTATGATGATGGGTTAACAGTACGGCATCAACAATTAACTGCTGCGACTCCAATACCTGTAAAACCGGATATGCGTCACCGGGATCAACCAGGATACAATGCTCACTTTGACTATCTTTAATAAGCCAAATATAGTTATCAGCAAATGCCTTGATCGTTAAAATATTAACCATAGTTGATTCTCTCTCTTGTATTTGGAGTTAATGTATGAAAATAGCAAAAAGCACGCATATTTTCACCCCGATTGAAAATTGGCAGCAATTGCCAAATGGTGGCATGCTGCAAAGACAGACTCAACAGCATATGGACAAATACCTGCCCCGTTGTTTCGGTTACCATCTTCTCAAATTAGGCGTGCTGAGCAGTTTACTGGATACCTCGAATTGCCGAATCAGACATCAGATCAGCTGCGCAGCAAGTGGCGAAAATATCGGTTTGCTTGCCGATCTTCAGCAATTACCCTTACAGGACTCCTCGGTTGACTTATGTATTCTTGCTCATGAATTGAATTTTTCCAGTAATCCACACCAGTTACTGCGCGAAATTGATCGCGTCTTAACCCTGGACGGCACCTTGATTCTCACAGCTTACAATCCGATTAGTTTATTTGGCCTGCGCTCTATTTTAAAACCTAAACACCTAAGAAAAATGCGCCTCTTTTCTCCCAGCCGCATACAGGACTGGTTATCTTTATTAGGCTTTGAAATAAAACAAAAACAGCAGTTTAATTTTCTTTCCGGTGAGTTCAGCAGTCTCTTTGCCTGCTCTCTGGAAAGCTTCGGACAACGTTATGCCCCCTATTTTTGCGGCGTGTATTTTATTGTCGCCAAAAAACAGTGCAGCCCAATAACCCCCATTAAATCACCCTTTACATTTAAAAAGCCGATTATCAACAGACCGCCGCTTGCCACACGCCATAACTGATACTATTTTGCTTGCTAAAGCACTGCTGCATTGTTGCCGCAATGGCTTTAACCCTACCACTATTAACTGCGACTGTAATTCATTTCCATTGATTGGCGTATGCTCATGTTAATACCCAAGTTACTATTAACCTTCATAGCCGACATCTTTCTGAGTGGGATTGGCTTCTGCCGCCTGGCGGGCTAAATCATCACAGCGTTCATTTTCCGGATGCCCGGAGTGCCCTTTTACCCAATGCCAGGTGATTTTATGCTTTTCCTGCTCCGCATCTAAGGCTTTCCACAGATCCGCGTTTTTAACCGGGGCTTTGGCGGCCGTTTTCCAGCCACGTTTTTTCCAGTTATGGATCCACTGTGTGATCCCCTGCCTGACATATTGACTATCAGTGGTCAGCTCGACTTCACACGCTTCTGTTAAGGCCTGTAAGCCTTTAATACAGGCTAACATCTCCATACGGTTATTGGTGGTATGTGAATAACCTTCTGCTAATTCACGTCGATGGTCATTATAAATGAGAATGGCCCCGTAACCACCGGGCCCGGGATTACCTAAACATGAGCCGTCGGTATAAAGTTGAATTTTTTTCATTCTTGCTGCCGCATTAGTTAAATTGATATGGGTAGATGCTGTGTCATTTCAGCTCTAGGCGCATGGATTCAGTTTTGCTAGACTAAATCTATGGGCACTATAAATAGAGATCAAAATGAACACAAGTAAAGCGATACGCCAGGTCGTGCTAGATACGGAAACGACGGGTATGAATAAAGATGGTAATGTTTGTCTTGGCCACCGCATTATTGAAATAGGTTGTGTCGAGATTATCAATCGTCGTTTAACGGGTCGCCATTACCATGTTTATATTAAACCGGACCGTGAAGTTGACCCTGAAGCCGTTACTGTCCATGGTATCACGGATCAGTTTTTACAAGACAAGCCCAGCTTTAGTGAAGTGGCCGATGAGTTTATCGACTTTATTAAAGGGGCAGAGCTGGTGATTCATAATGCGCCCTTTGACGTCGCCTTTATGGATCAGGAATTTCGTTTTTTAAATAAAAAAACACAGCCTACTGAAGAGATCGCCACCGTCACCGATACCCTGGCGATGGCGAAAAATATTTTCCCGGGCAAAAGGAATAATCTGGACGCCTTATGTGACCGCTACGGTATTGATAATAAACACCGTGTATTGCATGGCGCGTTATTAGATGCTGAAATTCTTGCCGATGTTTACCTGTTTATGACCGGCGGCCAGGCAAAGCTTAATCTTTCCAGCAGCAACAGCAATGACAGCACAACAGAACGACGTCCCCGTCAGTCTCAATCACCATTAACTGTTATTCGTGCGACTGACGAAGAAAATCAAGCCCACCAGCAACAGCTGAATATTATCGCAAAATCGGGAAGCTGCTTATGGCGGCAGAGTTAAGGAAAAGATCGCCAGTGTGCTGATATAATATGCAGCATAAAACCAGTGCGCCTTTAAAAATGCACAGAAAATAGGCGTTTGTTAGTATAAACAGAGAATATTGCATTTTTTTTCTTTTTCCTTATTGACTCTGCAAAAGCAACTCCGTATTATCGGCGCCTCAACAAACGAGGTGTTAAACACCACGTATTGAAGCTAGCTGGAGTGGTAGTTCAGTTGGTTAGAATACCGGCCTGTCACGCCGGGGGTCGCGGGTTCGAGTCCCGTCCACTCCGCCAATTTCAATTCGAAATAGGCGATTGTTAGCTAAAATGTTGAATCTGATAATTATCACGTGGAGTGGTAGTTCAGTTGGTTAGAATACCGGCCTGTCACGCCGGGGGTCGCGGGTTCGAGTCCCGTCCACTCCGCCAACTATCATATTTAGATATGAATGATGATTATCAAATGCTTAAACTGTAATACACTCGTGGAGTGGTAGTTCAGTTGGTTAGAATACCGGC
>JBFGZH010000217.1:0-4577 GCA_041586895.1 Psychromonas sp.
CTTCCGTATTCCACTGCGCTGAATCCATATCATCAATTGACACAAAGGTCGGCTCGCCGCCCATGGTCAGGCGCACATCCTGCTCGAGCAGCTTTTTGTCCAGCACTTCACCGAGGGCACTAATGCATTGCCACTGCTGCTCAGTATAGGGTTTGGTGACGCGCGGATCTTCATGAATCCGTGTCACCTCATTACTGAAAGCAAATTCTACTTCACACTTTTCTGTTCCCCCGGCAATGGGCGCGGCTGATTGGGGTGATGGCGTACAGGCCAGCGGAATATGCCCCTCACTGGCAAACAATCCGGATGTCGGATCCAGACCAATCCAACCTGCACCGGGAATATAAACCTCACACCAGGCGTGCAGATCAGTAAAGTCCTTTTCCGGTCCCGACGGACCATCCAGGGATTTGACATCGGAGACCAGCTGCACCAGGTAGCCGGAGACAAAGCGAGCCGCCAGTCCGAGGTGACGCAAAATCTGCACCAGTAACCAGGCCGAATCACGGCAGGAGCCGCGCCTAAGCTCAAGAGTCTTCTCGCAACTTTGAATGCCCGGTTCCATGCGAATATTGTAACTGATATCCTGCTGTAAATGCTGATTCAGAGAAACCAGAAAATCATTCGTGGGTAACGGTTTTTTCGGCACGGCAGCAAGCCATTTGCGCAGCAACGCTCCGTTTTCGACAATTTCAAGATAGGGCTGCAGCTCTTTTTTCAGGCTCTCGTCATAGACAAAGGGAAATTCCTGCGCAGATTCTTCGTGAAAGAAATCAAAGGGGTTAATGACCGTCATATCCGCGAGCACCTCAACTTCGACACGCAGATGATCACTTTTTTCAGGAAAAACCAGTCTGGCTAAAAAATTACCAAAGGGATCCTGTTGCCAGTTGATGAAATGTTTTTCCGGACTTACCTTCAATGAATAAGCTTTAATCGGTGTTCGGCAGTGTGCCGCAGGACGCAGACGGATAGTATGAGGCGTCATTTTCACTGCACGGTCATAATGATATTCGGTAACATGATTAATTGCGATGCGAATAGTCATACAGCCTTCTCCTCAACAACATGTTGTTCATAAGAGGGAAACCAGCACTTACTGAGGCAGATATGTATCGCATTCAGTTCCAGCTGCAACTGATTAAGATATTCACGGAATTTTACGCCAAAGGCATCGCTTTTGCTCAGGTCATAGGGCTCGGTTGATGATTTTTTAATACAATGGATTACCTCATTGCCTTTAGGCAGACTCCCTGCAGCATCACGGATCTGATTCAGGCAAAAACGGAAACTACGCGGAAAATACTGATCTTCGAGTAAAAAATTCACTACATCGCAATCACGCACAATATTGCGTATGGTTCTTCGGTAACTCATATAAGCGCTGCTCGAGCGCAGTACATTAGCCCATACAACCTCTTCTATATTCAACTCTGTCTCCTGCTCGTTAAGTAGCGCTGCGGATCCGGCATCGAGCAAGCGGGTAAGCATATCAGCACGCTCCAGATTGTAGCCTAGACGCAGAAATTGCATTGGCGCATCGCGGCTCATCGTGCCATTGAACAGGCCATTGATCTGCTGGCAACACTTGACAATCAGTTCCAAAAACTGTTTTCTGCGGTTACGATTGATGCCTTGTTTTACATTCTCCCGCACAAAAAGGTGCAGTTCATTAACAAATTCCCAAGTTTCCTGGGGTAATAAATCCCGTGACGTGCGAACATTTTCACGCAGGGCTTGAATTGACGACACAAGAGAAGAGGGATTGCTTGCATCGGCAAGTAAGAATTTAACCACGTTGCGTTCATTGCGATCCTTATAATGCTCCTCAAAGAGGCTTTCCGCACCGTTAAGCGCAATCAGGTTATACCAACTTATGCCGACCTCCTGCGGTAAGTCAAAGAGCAGATAATCATACACACTGACCAGCCTGGCGGTATTTTCCACCCGCTCCAGGTAGCGAGCCGTCCAATAAAGCCTTTCCGCTAATTTAGATAACATCCGTTTACCTTTCCCTTACAATCCAAGTATCTTTACTGCCCCCTCCCTGGGAGGAGTTAACAACCAGCGAACCTTTTTTCATTGCCACACGGGTTAACCCCCCGGTAGTCACATAAATATCTTTTCCCTGCAAAATAAAAGGCCGCAGATCCATATGCCGCGGCTCAATACAGCCTTTACCGACCAAAGTGGGCCCGGTGGACAGATTTAAAGTAGGTTGGGCAATATAGTTGCGTGGATCGGAGTTAATAAGTTGCGCAAATTTGGCTCGCTCTCTGCGGCTCGAATGCGGACCAATCAGCATACCGTATCCCCCGGATTCATTGGCCGGTTTAATCACCAGTTTATCCAGGTTATCAAGTACATATTGCCGCTGCGTCGGGTCATGGCAAAGGTAGGTTTTAACATTGGCGATCAGCGGCTCCTCTTGCAGGTAGTAACGAATAATCTCAGGTACATAGGCATAGACCACCTTATCATCGGCCACCCCGGCACCCGGTGCATTCGCCAGGGCGACATTTCCAGCAAGCCAGGCACGCATCAAGCCGGGAACGCCAAGTGTAGAATCTTTTCTGAACACCTCAGGATCAAGAAACAGATCATCAATACGCCGATAGATCACATCAACCCTTTCCAGGCCGGCGATAGTGCGCATGTAAACGCAGTCATCATCAGCAACGAGCAGATCATTTCCTTCGACCAGCTCTACCCCCATCTGCTGGGCCAGGTAGGCATGCTCAAAATAGGCGGAGTTATAGATGCCGGGCGTCAGAACCACGATCTCAGGACTTTTTACTTTGCGCGGAGATAGAGAAGCAAGCATCTCAAATAATCGCGCCGGATAATCGTCAATAGATTTAATATTCCCTTTTTCAAATAACTCAGGCAGGACCCGCTTAGTCACCGCGCGATTTTCGAGCATATAGGAAACACCAGAGGGTACCCGCAGGTTGTCTTCAAGTACATAGAACTCAGTGGCTGACTCGCAGACCAGATCGGTACCGCAGACATGTGCCCAAACACCGTGAGCAGGCTTCATGCCGATGCATTCCGGACGGAAATTTTTAGATTGTGTGATAACATATTCCGGAATAACGCCATCTTTAATAATCCGCTGCTCGTTATACAGATCCCCGATAAACAGGTTTAACGCTTGCAGGCGCTGCTTTAGCCCCGCCGCTGTTTGCTCCCAGTGTTTAGCAGAAATAGTCCGTGGAATAATGTCAAAGGGCCACGCCCTGTCGATATTGCCTTCCTCGTTATAAACGGTAAAACTGATCCCCATCTCCTGAATAGTGACTTCGGAGAATTTCCGCCGTGCTTCCAGCTCATTGATGTCAAGTGACTGTAGATGCTCGACCAAGCACTGCGCAGCGGGCTTAGGCCTGCCGTTGTCATCGATTAACTCATCATTAAAATGATCCGGGTTATAGGATTCCCAGACAATACGCTTAGACTTTCCATCTGCTGAATTCTTGTGATTATTCTGGAAGTGATCAATATGATGGTGCCTCCACACTATACTCATACAAACTCCGTCAGGCCAAATAGCGAGTCATGCACTAAAATATAGTTCGAAACTAAATTTTTTGTATGCCAGCAGGCACAAAATCACAGCAGAACAACAAATATCGATAATAGATTTAGAAAAGGATGATTGCATGTGGTTACGAACAACCTGTAAATTGAACTTTGATATTACAGTACCCACGCCCTTTATTCTGATGCTGCGGCCACGCAGTGGTGCCCAGCAATGGATAGCGCGTGAAGAATACTGGATCAAGCCAAGCGTTACCGTTTTCGAATTCGCAGATAATTATGGTAATCTTTGTCAGCGACTGATTGCTCCTGTGGGATCTTTTGCCATAACAACCTCTGCTGAGGTGATGACCGCGGATCATTCGGATCAAGCGCCGGGGGCTCCTTTCGTCAATATTGAGAATTTGCCGGATAATGTATTAAGTTATCTGTTACCCAGTAGATACTGTGAATCGGATCGTTTTGGCGATATGGCGAATACTATTAGCAACGGACAGCTGCCCGGCTATGATCAGGTCAAAGCCATTGAAACCTGGCTGCGTAATAACATTCTTTATACGCCCGGCTACAGCGACACCCCTTTGTCAGCCGTGGAAATAAATTTACAGCAGTCAGGCGTCTGCCGTGATCTTGCCCACCTGGGCATTGCGCTATGTCGCAGCCTCAGTATTCCTGCCCGCCTGGTTGTAGGTTACCTGTACGGCTTAAGGCCGATGGATCTGCACGCCTGGTTTGAGGCCTATATTGCCGGTAGATGGTATACCTTCGATGCCACGCAGTCGCAGCTTAAGGGCGGATATGTGGCCATTGGTTATGGCCGAGATGCAGCTGACGTTGCTATTTACAATCAGTTCGGCCCCGCGGTTTATCCCTTTGCCAGCAATACTTTGGTGGAGCTTATTGAGCATAAAAATATTCACGCTTTCCCATAACTTAGCAACACAAGCATCGCCTGCCGTATAGCTGGAATAACGAGTTATACCAGTTCCGGTAACTAAGTGATCAATTTAGGCGTAGGAAAAATGGATGATAGCAAG
>JBFGZH010000218.1:0-4552 GCA_041586895.1 Psychromonas sp.
AGTCTTGCACTTTAAATGCGAGATTAAAAAATCACTATGCTCCAGCTGAGCTAGAGCTTATTGATTCTTTACGCCTTAAACCTGCTAATAGTGTGCAAAAGCCATACGATTATTATCATAATGTTCGTTGGAAAGGTATTAACTTTGCCACCTACAATTGTTTTGAACTTTCCGATATTCAGCATAGAACCCTCTTTAAATCTGAAGTCGATCTACTGTTTGCATGTGTTTGGAATAGAGATACAAATTACTATCAACACATTTTAGAGTCAGCAGTAAGAGACTTACATTGTTATGTAGTGCAATCTAACACATCACAATATGGCGGTTCTTGTGTGCTTCGCCCAACCAAAACAGAAAGTAAAACAATGCTTTATGTAAAGGGTGGAAACAATGCAAGTGTATTAACGGTTGATATAAATATAGCTGGTTTAAGAGACTTTCAATTTAAATCCAAACCAGGTGACCGAGAGGCTTTTAAGCATTTACCCCCTGGTTTTGACCATGAAAAATTAACGAACAGGTAGGAATTTAGTCTTATATGAAAAATACTTTACCCAATTTCCGTGAAGAACAAAGCGCCAAAATTCCTGCGCTCACCTTGCTCACTAACCTTGGCTACCAGTTCATTCCACCAAGCGATTGTTTAGCGCAGCGTGGCAACCTTTCAACGGTGATCCTGCCCGATGTACTGCGCAGTGTACTTAGCCACAAAACCTATCCCTTTATTGGCAAGGAACATAAGCTGTCCGAGGCGGCGATTGATAAAATCGTTCAGGAGTTGGCTAACCCGGCGATGAATGAAGGGCTAAAAACTGCCAATGAAAAGCTCTATAACGCGCTCACCTATGGCATTGGTGTCACAGAATTTGTCGCCGGTAAAAAAGCCAACCCAACCATTCAAGTGATTGACTGGGAAACGCCTGAGAATAATCAATTCCATTTTACCGAAGAGATGGAGGTTGAAAATACGCACGGCACGGGTAAGCGTATTCCCGATATTGTCTGTTTTGTTAATGGCTTGCCGTGGGTGGTGATTGAGGCAAAACGTCCTGCTTCTTCACATGCGGGAAAGCCAACCATTCATGAAGGCGTATCACAGACTATTCGTAATCAAGGCAACGATGAAATTCCGCATCTGTTTGCTTACTGTCAGCTGGTGATGTCGGTAAATGGTCACGAAGGTTTGTATGCGACCTGCGGTACAAGCGATAAGTTCTGGGCGAAGTGGAAAGAAGAAGAGATCACCGAAGCGACCTTTGCGCGCTTAAAGAACACACCATTAGCGGAGAGTAAACGCGACTTAATCTTCAATCATCGCCCCGCTAACGTGCGTAATGAGTACCTTGCGCTGATTGCGCGCGGTGATTTAGTGGTCACGGATCAAGACCGGTTATTGGTTTCCCTGTTGCGCCCGGATCGTTTGTTAGAAATGACCCGCCTGTATACCTTGTTCGATAAAAAAGCTGGCAAGATTGTTGCCCGTTATCAGCAGGTATTTGGTATTAAAGCGCTAATTAAACGGGTGACCTCCTTTGATGAGCAAGGCGCACGTAATGGCGGTGTGATCTGGCATACCACTGGGTCGGGTAAATCCTTCACCATGGTGTTTCTCTCCAAAGCCTTGATATGGCTTCAGGACTTAGCAAAATGTCGCGTGATTGTGGTGACCGACCGTGTGGATTTAGAAGATCAACTCGCGCGCACCTTCGCCTCGGGGGGCGCATTATCGGATAAAGATAGAAAATCCGCGATGGCCACTACCGGCCGTCGTTTAGCCCAGCAGATAGGCAAAGGCAATGAGCGTATTATCTTCTCGATCATCAATAAGTTTGGTACGGCGATTGAGCTGCCAGAGTGTTACAACAACAGTCCGGATATGATTGTATTGGTCGATGAAGGCCATCGCAGTCAAAACGGTGAGAACAATATTCGCATGCAACAAGCCCTGCCCAAAGCCGCCTATATTGGCTTTACCGGTACGCCGCTACTGCAAGGTGATAAAACCGAAAACAAGTTCGGTAAGATCATCCATTCCTACACCATGCAACAGGCAGTTGAGGATAAAACAGTCACGCCGCTGTTATATGAAGAGCGCATTCCAGACCTGAGCACCAATGACAAAGCCATCGATGCCTGGTTTGATCGCATTACCGATAAGCTTTCTGAAAAACAGCGTACCGACCTGAAGAGGAAGTTTTCCCAAAAGGGACAGATCTACCAAACTGAAGGCCGTATCGAGCTGATTGCCCATGATATTTCCGATCACTTCCAGAACTTTAAACAGCAAGGACTAAAGGGCCAACTCGCCTGTGACTCAAAAGCCTCTGCCATTCATTATAAGACGCTTTTAGATAAGATTGGCAAGGTAACCTCGGTGGTTGCAATGTCGCCGCCTGATACGCGTGAGGGGCACGATACCGTTGATGGTAAAAGTAAGGATGCCGTACAAAATTGGTGGAAGGACAATGTGGCCGATGCAGGCTATGGACAGGATGAAAAAGCCTATACCAAGCATATTATCGATGAATTTAGTAAAGATCAGGGGCCTGATCTGATGATTGTGGTAGATAAGCTACTGACCGGCTTTGATGAACCCAAAAACACCGTGCTGTATATCGACAAACCGCTGAAACAGCACAATCTGATCCAGGCGATTGCACGCGTTAACCGCTTGCATGAAAAGAAACAGTTTGGTTACCTGATTGATTATCGCGGCATTTTAAAAGAATTAGATGCCACCATTGCCGATTATCAGGATCTTGCTGAGCGTACTCAAGGCGGCTTTGATATTGACGATCTAAAGGGATTGTACAATCGCATGGACACCGAATATAAAAAGCTTCCCGGTTTATACCGAGATTTATGGGCTATTTTTGATGGCGTACAGAACAAGCAAGACGGACCAGCGCTACGCCAGGTATTAACGCCGAAGATCGATACCATTGATGGTCAACTGACCGATAACAATCAGAAAAAACGTGAAGACTTCTACACGGCATTAACGGCCTTTGCTAACTGTTTGAAGGTGGCCCTGCAATCGGCTACCTATTTTGAAGATAAAAGCTTTGATGTCATTGATCCAGAGACGTCGCTCGGCAGACGAGATTTATACAAAAAGACCCTGAAATTTATGTCTGAGTTACGCGTTCAAGTCCGTGAAGATGCGCAAGAAACGGTTAACTATGATGAGTATGCCGAAAATATTCGCAGCATGCTAAACAAGCATATTGGCGGCGTGGATATTCAAGAATCGAAAGGCGCTTATTTAGTGGGCAATATGGGGAAAACGGCTAAACCCGAAGAGATGAGCGACGACGAAGCGCGCAATAAAAAGGATGCGATCACCGGTCGTGTGACTAAGATGATTGAGCAGGACTTGGCCGATGATCCCTATGCGCAGGAGTATTTCTCTAATTTACTCAAACAGGCAATCGATAAAACCAAAGAGATGTTTGATGCACCGGTGAAGCAATACCTGTTATTTGCTGATTTTGAAGAACAAGTGAAGGAGCGTAAAGTCGAAGGCATGCCAACGGATCGCTTTTCTGAACTAGATCCTAAAATCAAACGCCATGTTCAGGCTTATTTTGGCTTATTCCCTCTTCACCTAGGCGATAATAATCCCCTGTCGGAAGATGAATGCTTTGCTTATGCATTGCAGATAGAAAACGTGGTCACTGCATCGGTAGCTGAGTTTTCCATCAACCCACAGGAGATTGAAAATCAAATCCGCCGTCAATTGTTACCCGTGTTATTCAAAGCCGTTGGTATGGACACAGCAAAAACAATCATTACCGATATTATCCAAATCACCCGCTTAGGTGTGGCGGGTCACCATTGATGACATCGGTTAACGAAAATGAGGCCGATAAAGAGGAATACAGCTTTGTCTATGGAGATGAGGCTGTTAGCTATCAGGTAATACGCAAGCCGCTGTCGGAAGGCAAGAAACGCAAAATCACCATCAAGGTTCACCCGAATTGCGAAGTGATGATCAGCGCCCCAGAGGATGCGCTGCGCGAAGAACTGCATGAAGCGGTGATGAAGCGAGCCAAATGGATCGTTGATGCCCTAAAGGCGTTTCGAGTTCACCTTGAGTATGTTCAGGCAAAAAACTATGTCAGCGGTGAGATGCAGTTCTATTTAGGCCGCCGATATGTGCTTAAAGTGGTTGAAGATCCGCACGCGGCTTCTAGCATAAAAATGACCCGAGGCAAACTGCTGGTTAGCTTGAAGCGCTTTAATGAAGACAAGAAAGCGCTGACCAAAACATTGGTGGCAAAATGGTACAGTGTACGCGCAGAAGCAGTTTTTCATCAGCGCCTAGCGGAACTGCTTCCCCAGGCAACCTGGGTTAAAGGCATTCCCAGCTTTCGTGTACTCGCCATGAGCAAACAATGGGGAAGCTGCTCTGCCAAAGGTAACCTGATGCTCAACCCGCATCTAGTCAAAGCACCCAAAGAATGTATTGATTACGTGATCTTACATGAGCTTTGCCATATAGCCGAACATAACCACAGCGACAAATTCTGGCGTTTACTGACCAGCG
>JBFGZH010000219.1:0-4495 GCA_041586895.1 Psychromonas sp.
AAATCCTGCAGATGCACGCTGAGATGCGGCGCTGCCTGCGCACCATCGAGTAATACCGGAATATTTTGCGCATGCGCCATGGCAATCATTTGCCGTACCGGATTAATAGTGCCCAGCGCATTGGACAGATGGGTTACGGCGACGATTTTGGTCTTGGCATTTAACAGCTGCTGATAGTCCTCGAGGAGAATCTCCCCACGATCATTGATCGGCACCACCTGCAGCTGTGCGCCGGTTTGCTGGCAGACTATTTGCCAGGGCACGATATTGGAGTGATGCTCCATCGCGCTGATCAAGACCTGGTCGCCGGGTTTCAGGCGCGGCCGGGCATAGCTTTGTGCCACCAGGTTGATCGCCTCAGTCGTACCGCGCACAAAAATAATCTCTTCACGCAGCGCTGCCTGCAAAAAGGCCTGAATCTTATCCCGCGCCGTTTCATAAGCTTGCGTAGCTCGTTCACTTAACTGATAAACGCCGCGATGAACATTGGCATTTTCAGCACGATAGAAGTGCGTAATGCAGTCAATTACGCTATTGGGTTTTTGTGTGGTGGCGGCATTGTCCAGATAAGCCAGCGGTTTACCATAAGCTTTTTCCGACAATAGCGGAAAGTCTGCGCGTAATGCGCGCCAGTCAATATGCGCAGCAGAGGGGGAAGCAAACTTCGACAAGGGGGGGATTAAGGGCATGGCTGTTGTCCATTTTCTGTCGGCAAAAGATCCTGCAGATTGCTTTCTGCAGCGATTAACTGCTGTAGATGTGCGATCAGCGGCGCTTCTATAAACCTGCGCAAAGCCGGATTATCAATGCGTTCCAGCAGTTCGCTGATAAAACCGTACACTAGCCAGGCCTGTGCATCCTGCTCACTAAGCCCGCGCGACTGCAGGTAAAAAAGGGCTTGCTTATCCAACTGGCCGACGGTCGCACCATGGCTGCAGATCACATCATCAGCATAAATTTGTAACTCGGGTTTACTGTCGACCTCGCCCTGCTCACTGAGCAGCAGGTTTTTATTAAGCTGCCGGGCTGCCGATTGTTGCGCGACCGGATCAATAATCACTTCGCCGTTAAATACCGCTCGGGCCCGGCCTTGAATGACGCCTTTATAGAGCTGCTGACTGTTACAGGCGGGAGCGAGATGGGCAATTTGCGTGTGGTAATCGACATGCTGACTGCCATCGACTAAATACATGCCGTTTAAACAGCATTCGCCCTGGCGGTCGCTTAGCTTGACCTGAATATCGTTGCGCGCAAGGGCCGCGCCTAATGAGTAACTGTGCGAGGTAAAACGGCTGGTCCCTTGCTGCTGTACATACATAGCGGCAATATGAGCGCTGTTAGTGGATTCATATTGCAGTTTATAATGGTTAAGGCCGGCGCCGGAGGCGAGCGATATTTCGCTGACGGTATTGAGCAAATTATAATTAGTCTGGCTGTGTTTATTCGCGGCAGTGGCGCCCTTGAGTTCGCTGATATCAATGTAGTGTTCAAGCAGTGTCAGCTGTGCATTTTCTTTCATGACCAGCAGCAGCCGAGGAGAGCTGAGCAGCGGTTGTTCGTCGGCGCTGGAGATAAACAGGCAGTGGATGGGCTGCTCGATAGTGCTGTTTTCTGCAGCCCACAAAAACACACCGTCACAGAGCAGGGCGGTATTGAGCGCAGTAAAGGGATGAGTCTGCAGATTGGCCACTTTTCCCAGCTCGGATGCCAGTAACTGCGGGTGCTTGTGCAGCGCCTCGCTGATACTGCTTAAGATAACCCCCTTCGGCAGTGCGCCGCAAGTGGACAAATCCGCTCGATAATAGCCGTTAATAAATACCAGACAATAAGCGCTGCTGAAGCTGCGTTTAAGCGCTTCGCGAAGGCCATCAACAGCGCCCTGCGGCAGTGGTTGCGCAAGGCGATAATCGCTTCGCTCGATCTGCGTTAGCGGTGTGTATTTCCAGCTTTCATTCTTTGCATCGGGTAAGCCCTGCGCGCTAAAGCTGGTTATTGCGTTGTCGCGAATGGCGGTCAACCAGGGCAATGCGTGTCCCGGCAGCTGTTTTCTGCTCAGTTTGTAATTATTAATAAAACGTTCACAGGCATTCATTGTCTGCCTCCTGTTCGTTTTCAGGCCTTAAAGGCCGGTTCCACTGCTCTTGGGTGCCTCGGCTATTACATCAGTGTAGCCTTTTTCTTCCAGTTCCAGTGCCAGTTGCGGGCCGCCGGAACGGACAATGCGTCCATCAAACAACACATGGACAAAATCCGGCTGAATATAGTTTAGTAAACGCTGGTAGTGGGTGACCAGAATAATGGCCCGCTCCTTCCCGGATTCTGTCCTGCGGAAGGCATTCACCCCCTGGGCGACCATTTTCAGGGCATCAATATCAAGCCCCGAATCTGTTTCATCGAGGATCGCCAGGTGTGGCTCAAGGACCAACATCTGCAAAATTTCATTACGTTTTTTTTCGCCCCCGGAGAAACCCTCATTCACCGAGCGGTACAGAAGCTGCTCCTCCATGCCCACTTCCTGTACTTTGCTTTTCAGCAGCTGGAGAAAATCTATCGCATCGAGCTCATCAAGCTGCTGGTATTTGCGCTGGCTATTCAGCGCGGTTTTCAGAAACTGCACATTACTGACACCCGGCACTTCAATCGGATATTGAAAAGCAACAAAAACGCCTGAACAGGCACGCTCGGAAACCGATAGCGGTAATAAATCCGCACCTTTAAATAACACACTGCCGGCTGTTACCTGATACTCCTCCTGACCGGCCAAAACATTGGCGAGGGTGCTTTTTCCTGAGCCATTGGGGCCCATAATGGCGTGCACTTCTCCGGCCTTGACGGACAGATTAAGTCCCTTAAGAATCTCATTGTCCTGAATTTGTGCATGCAGGTTAGTAATCTGTAACATAATTGCCTCCTCTGTTGCGCTCAGCCGGTACAACCTTCCAGGCTCACTTCCATCAGCGCCTGTGCTTCAACAGCAAATTCCATGGGTAATTTGCGGAACACCTCTTTACAAAAGCCGTTAATGATCATCGAGACGGCATCCTCCGCAGGAATGCCTCTCTGCATGCAGTAAAAGAGTTGCTCGTCGCTTATTTTTGAGGTGGTTGCTTCATGCTCGACTTGAGCAGAAGGGTGTTTCACTTCGATATAGGGAAAGGTATGAGCAGAGCACAGTTCTCCGAGCAATAAGGAATCACATTGACTGTAGTTGCGGGCATTCAGCGCTTTTCTGCCGACACTGACCAGACCGCGATAGGCATTGGAGCCATGGCCGGCAGAAATCCCCTTGGAAATAATGGTACTGGAGGTGTTTTTTCCAATATGGATCATCTTAGTGCCGGTATCGGCCTGCTGGTAATTATTGGTTAAGGCGACCGAATAAAACTCGCCGCGGGAATGGTCGCCCTGGAGAATAACGCTGGGATATTTCCAGGTAATGGCCGAGCCTGTTTCCACCTGCGTCCAGGATATTTTCGCGTTACGGCCTCTACATAAACCGCGTTTGGTGACAAAATTATAAATGCCGCCTTTGCCTTCTTTATCACCGGGATACCAGTTCTGCACCGTAGAATATTTTATCTCGGCATCATCAAGGGCAATCAACTCGACCACCGCCGCATGCAGTTGATGTTCATCGCGTATCGGTGCGGTACAGCCCTCAAGGTAGCTGACATAGCTGCCTTCTTCGGCAACGATCAGGGTGCGCTCAAACTGTCCGCTATTAAGCGAATTGATGCGAAAATAAGTGGATAGTTCCATCGGACAGCGCACCCCCTTAGGGACGTAGCAGAAGGAGCCGTCACTGAAAACCGCTGCATTGAGCGCCGCATAATAGTTATCTGTATAGGGTACGACGCTGCCCAGATACTTTTGTACCAGCTCGGGGTGCTCCTGCAGCGCTTCAGAAAAGGAGCAGAATATCACACCGACTTCCGCCAGTTGTTTTTTAAAGGTCGTTGCCACTGAAACGCTGTCGAACACGGCATCCACGGCGACACCGGCTAATTGTGCTTGCTCATGCAGGGGAATGCCGAGTTTTTCATAGGTACGCAAAAGCTCGGGATCAACCTCATCGAGGCTTTTCGGCCCATCTGTTGTGGTTTTCGGCGCACTGTAGAAGACGATCTGAGAGTAATCTATGGGCGGATAATGCAGTTTTGACCACTTCGGAATAGCCATGGTGAGCCAGTGGCGATAAGCCTTGAGACGCCACTGCAGCATAAACTCCGGCTCGTGTTTGCGCGCCGATATCTGGCGAATAATTTCTTCATTTAAACCGGGCGGCAGGCTGTCTGTTTCCAGTTCGGTAACAAAACCATGAGGATAGTCGCTACCGACAAAGCGTTGTAGATTCTGTTGTTTGTTTGTCATCGTTTATTCCTCCGCTCGGCTAGCCGCTGAAAATAACTGCTTGATTGGGCATTTTCAGCGGCAGCATCTGCTGCAAAGTCACTTGTTCGAGACTTTGCGCGATCAGGCGGTTTATGCCACGCCA
>JBFGZH010000220.1:0-4486 GCA_041586895.1 Psychromonas sp.
AGATTAAGCAATACGCCCTGATTGCCTACTCGCTTGGCGGACGCATCGCCCTTGATTATGCGCGCACCCAAAAAGATAGCGGCTTACAGCAGCTTATTTTAGAATCCTGCCATACCGGTCTGAGTGAGCCGGCCGATAAAGAACAACGTTATATCGATGATCTGGGCTGGGCAAAACGTTTTGCCACACAAACCATTATTGCAAGCCTGGAGCAATGGTATGAGCAAACTGTTTTCAGCGATCTTAATGATTGGGAAAAGGAGCTGTTGATTGCTAAGCGCAGCGACAATTATGGTGTCTATCTGGCCAATATGCTGCTGGCCACCAGCCTCTCCAAGCAAACCGATGCCCTGCCCTTTTTACAGAGCAACAGCACGAAGGAAAAACCCTTACCCATTTATTACTGTTTTGGCGAGAAGGATCTGAAGTTTAAGCAGCTGGCCGACACGCTGGCCAGAGAAACAAATATGCAGATCACCCAGTTTTCTGCTACAGGTCATAATGTTCATCAGCAGGCGCCACTACAATATGCCCAATTTATCAAACAACATATTTTTAATAACCATCAATAAGAGAACAAAATGGCTGAACACGACTTCTACGCACCTATCACATGGGAAACTAGTCCTCTGGATTTCACTGATATTACCTATCATAAAGCCGAGGGCATTGCCAAGATCACCATTAATCGCCCGCAACTGCGCAATGCATTTCGCCCGCAAACGGTCAATGAGATGATGCAGGCACTCAATGATGCCCGTTATGATGAGCGAATAGGCGTTATTATTTTAACCGGTCAAGGCGACCTCGCCTTTTGTTCCGGCGGCGATCAAAGCGTACGTGGTGATTCCGGTTATCAGGATGAAGCAGGCGGGCACCACCTCAACGTATTAGATTTTCAGCGGCAAATCCGTACCTGCCCGAAACCTATTATTGCCATGGTCGCCGGCTATGCCGTTGGCGGCGGCCATGTTTTACATATGATGTGTGATCTGACCATTGCCGCTGACAATGCGCAATTCGGCCAGACCGGTCCTAAAGTAGGCTCATTTGATGGTGGCTGGGGGGCAAGTTATATGGCCCGTATCGTCGGTCAGAAAAAAGCCCGCGAGATATGGTTTTTATGCCGCATGTATAATGCCCAGCAAGCATTGGATATGGGTCTGGTCAATACTGTAGTACCGCTGGCCGATTTAGAAAAAGAGACGGTTAAATGGTGCCGGGAAATACTGCAGAACAGCCCGATGGCATTGCGTTGCTTAAAAGCAGCATTAAATGCTGACTGCGACGGTCAGGCCGGTTTACAGGAATTAGCCGGTAATGCCACTATGCTCTTTTATATGAGTGAGGAAGGCCAGGAAGGGCGCAATGCCTTTAATGAAAAACGCAAGCCGGACTTTTCAAAATACGGCCGTAATCCTTAATAGCACCATCAGGCAGCCGATAATGGCTGCCTGATTACATTGCTCACCCTATCTAAAAACCACAGGCAATAGAAAAAAACTATTAATCTAATTGGTATAAACAATTCGATTCTATCTATACTTTCACGCATGCTATGCAGGTAAACGATGTTATTCATTAAGAGGAAAATATTATGGTATTAGTAGGCAAGCAAGCACCTGACTTTACAGCCGCAGCTGTACTAGGCAATGGTGAAATTGTAGATAACTTTAACTTTAAAGAATTTACAAAAGGTAAAGAAGTGGTGATTTTCTTTTACCCGCTTGATTTCACTTTCGTATGCCCATCAGAGCTGATTGCATTTGACAAACGTTTTGGCGAATTCCAGGCGCGTGGTGTTGAAGTGATTGGTATCTCTATTGACTCTCAATTTACCCATAACGCATGGCGTAATACTGCTATCAATGATGGCGGTATCGGTGCAGTACAGTACCCTCTTGTTGCTGATGTTAAGCATGAAATTTGCAAAGCATACGATGTTGAACTTGAAGAAGCCGGTGTTGCTCTACGTGGTTCATTCCTGATCGATAAGACAGGTCTGGTACGCCACCAGGTAGTTAACGATCTTCCACTTGGCCGTAATATCGATGAAATGCTGCGTATGGTTGACGCACTGCAGTTCCACGAAGAATATGGTGAAGTTTGCCCGGCACAGTGGGCTAAAGACAAAGCAGCAATGCAGGCAACGCCAGAAGGTGTAGCTGAATTTCTAGCTGAGCACAGCGACGAACTATAATAAAGTTAAGCTGTAAGGCTATATGCCCAGAGCATTAACTAGGCTAAAGACAAAGCAGCAATGCAGGCAACACCAGAAGGTGTGGCTGAATTTCTAGCTGAGCACAGCGACGAACTATAATAAGTTTATCATTGCGCTTAAATAAAATGGTCCCTGAAGGGACCATTTTTGTTTTCATCCGCTATAATGGCTTTTTACACTCACTTTAGCGGAACACTATGCTTATCCCCTATCAGAATATCGCCCCCGAGACGCTCAAAAACTTAATCGAATCCTTTATTCTACGCGAAGGCACCGACTATGGTGAACAAGAGCTGTCATTAGCGCAAAAGACCGATAATATCTTAGCGCAGCTCAAAGAAGGCTCCGTTGTTATCCAATATTCACAACTTTCGGAAAGCATCACCCTGATCCATAAAAGCCAAATTGCTGAAAATAAGAACGATTATTGAGCAAAATAGTTACCCCGCTATGCGAAAATAATCAGTCTATTGACAAAATATTTTGACTTTTTGACAAAGATCGAGTTTCTTCAATAACATTAATGTATAAATGTTATCAGCAACACGTAAAAAGAGATACAATCGAACTTGTCATCAAACTCATGTTTAACAAGATTAAAACAACGAGAGATAGCCGATAAGCTATTCAATACTGATTAAGGGAATATTATGATCATAACTAAACCTCAAGCCGATCCGACATTAGAATGGTTTTTATCACACTGCCACACGCATAAGTACCCGGCTAAAAGCATGCTCATCCATGCCGGTGAAAAAGCCGACACACTTTATTTTATTGTTAAGGGCTCTGTTGCCGTTGTGATCAAAGATGAAGAAGGCAAAGAGATGATCCTCTCTTACCTCAATCAGGGTGACTTTATCGGTGAATTAGGTCTCTTTGAAAAAGAGGAAAATCCAATTCGCAGTGCCTCAATAAAGGCTAAAACTTCTTGTGAAGTGGCTGAAATCTCTTATAAAAAATTCAATCAGCTGATCACTGTTAATCCCGATATTCTAATGCGTTTAGCCGGGCAGATGGCAAGCCGTCTGCAAGTTACCAGCCAGAAAGTGGGTAACCTGGCATTCCTGGATGTGACCGGGCGTATCGCAAACACCCTGCTTGATCTTGCTAAACAACCTGATGCCATGACTCATCCGGACGGCATGCAGATAAAAATCACCCGCCAGGAGATTGGTCAAATTGTCGGCTGTTCACGTGAAACTGTTGGCCGTATTCTGAAAATGCTCGAAGAGCAGGGCTTGATTTCAGCACATGGTAAAACCATAGTGGTATTTGGCACGCGCTAGGCGCAAAAGTCCTAAACATTGTGCACTTTTTGATATAATAAAAACCGCTTTATTGCGGTTTTTTTATAAGCGTAATCAGCATAATAGTTAAGGAAATAGATGTTTTACGAAGGGACAGAAAAACGTTTAGAGATAACCGTTAAGGAAAAGGATCTGCTGCAGTTTCCTGAATCATTTTGGGAAAGAATGCTTGCCCAGGCGGAAACTGTTATCCTCTCGAAAATAAAAAACCAGCATATTTGTGCTTACCTGTTATCTGAGTCTAGCCTCTTTATTTGGCAAAACAGACTGTTATTAATCACCTGCGGCAATACTCACTTAGTTAAAGCAGCGCAGTTCTTCCAAAAAAGAATCGCCAAAGAGAAGATCCAGTCCCTGTTATTCCATCGCCATCAGGCCGTGCAACCGGAGTTACAAAAAACCACCTTCAGCCAGGACTCAATCCTGTTAAATGCCGATTTGCAAGGCACGACTCAGCATTGGCGGGGACAATATCAAGGCGATCTGTTTTTCTTCGGCAAGCTTGCTGAAGACGCGCTCAATAAGAAAACCATTCTTATGCTACATGGCTTGTCGAGCACTTTTGCCAGACGCTTAGAAGCAGGCGCAGCCTGCACTCGGGAGATTGCAGCAACACTCGCAGTGCAGCAGTTCTTTCCGCAACTGCACATAGATCAGTTTACCTTCAACCCGAAAGGTTACTCGCTCAATGCCATCTGCGCAGCACACTACTTAACGATTCATATCACCCCGGAAACCTTAAGTACCTATTTAAGTTTAGAAAGCAGTTTGGATGCACAGCTGATAGCGCCCTATATTGAGCACCTTAGAGCGCTTTTTTCTCCGCAAAAAAGTCAGGTGATGAGCTTTAGGAGAGGTAATAAGGATAAGCTGGAAGTTAGTATCAGCGTGATGAGTAAACAGTGATGAGTGAACGGCGACGGGTGAACGGCGACGGGTGAACGGCGACGGGTGA
>JBFGZH010000221.1:0-4481 GCA_041586895.1 Psychromonas sp.
GTTTACCGTTTACTGTTTACTGTTTACTGTTTACCGTTTACCGTTTACCGTTTACCCATCACAATTTTTATCACAACACCGAGAAATGTATGCTTTTATTACCGATCAACGAACCGTTAAAAAACTTATCATCATGGCAGCAAAGTGTTTTTTGTATGGCACTGGCGCAGCACACTATTCTACATTTCCATCTTTTTTGTGAAGCCACCGGCAGCACAGCGGGACAAAGCATCGATAATATCAACCAGTTATTCTGGGAAAAAATGACCGTAAAAGGGGCAAAAATCAATTTCACCATACAACAGGAGCATTTCGAGGAGATCATTCCCGATGCCCGTGAATTTGATTTTTATGGCGTTTACCCGGCCATCGATCACTGCGTCATTATGAGCTGTGCTTTTAATAGCTTTTTAAGCAAATCGACCGATGAAGCTGTGAATGCCAGCCAAACATCCTTTGCCACTATTGCCAGCTTTCTGGAGTTACAAAATGATCAGGAAATGGATGCCGAGCGATTACAACAGGAAGCGCTTTTTAAAGAAGAGTTAGCATTTCAACAGGCACTACTGGCAAAGCTAAATAATGAACGCAGCCCGGAATTAATAAAGTCGATACGCCAATTCGTACTCGATTTCGGCAGCACCAATCTGGGCATCTCACTGACAGACTAAAGCCCTTTTTCCGGTATTTTGTGATTTTTAACACAATTAACAACAATTAAAAGTCATATCTATGCTTTTTATTGCCAATGCTCTTTACTTAGATCAACGACTTGCCATACATTCTTTGTTGCTATCTATATCCATCATACGAATTCAGAGAGCAGCCTAAAACGGCAATACCGCGCAACATCATAAACAGGGTTGCGCAGAATATGATTTTTACATTTTGCAGTACAATGGGTATAAATACTTATCCGAACAATAACAAAGGGAAGACCAAGATGAACAAAACTCAACTGATTGCTGAAATTGCTGAAAAAGCAGACTTAACAAAAGTTCAGGCTAAAGCGGCTCTGGAGCAAATTCTTGCTAGCGTAACAGATACCCTGAAAGACGGTGAACCGGTACAACTGATAGGTTTTGGTACTTTTAAAGTCAGTCACCGTTCTGCACGCACCGGCCGTAATCCGCAAACAGGTGAAGATATTGAAATCAAAGCGGCTAATGTGCCAGCTTTTGTTGCCGGCAAAGCGTTAAAAGAAGCGGTTAATAAATAATAGCCGTTAGCGCCTGAATAAAATCAGCAGACTCTAGGGTTGCTGATTTTTCACCTCTCCTGCTAAGGTCTGTTGACCTTTCGCCTGCATTTTTGCTGCCATTTTTTCGTGCTTTATACAAGGCAGAGCCTGTATTCACATAAGCAGGCGATAACGCATACGAGCCTGCGAACAACTACTGCTCTAGGGAGTCATCTACAAGCACTCTGCACAGCGTTGCTCAAAGTTTATATTGACTCAGTATGCTTCGCTCCTCACGCCTTACTTTACCGACAGCGCACTCTACTGCCCCTGTATGCACAGACAAGCACTCTTATTCATTTTTAACTTGCAATAACAAATACCGCTAAAACGCGCTTATAGAGCCCTACAGACCTCATAAATACAAACAATTATTATTACACAAAAAACCGCTCTACGCTGAGCTAAAACCTTGCTCAAACCTATTCCAGATCAATAGTTGAGTAAAACACTATGATAAATTAATACCCCACTAAAACACTCTGTTATTACCTTACAATTTAACGACCATCACTTTGCTGCTAAAGCGTTATGGCTTGTTAATGGTTAACTTATTTATATAAAAGGCTATTTATGTTTTGTATTCAATGTGAACAAACGATTAGAACCCCTGTTGGCGATGGTTGCTCATATTCTCAGGGTATGTGCGGTAAAACGGCAGAAGTTTCAGATCTGCAGGATGTCTTGATTTATGCGCTGCAGGGAACCTCTTTTTATGCGCAAAAAGCCCGTGAATTTGACATCATCAATGCTGAAATTGATGCTTTTGTTCCCAAAGCTTTTTTTGCCACACTGACCAATGTTAACTTTGAAGCAGAGCGTATTGTCGGTTATGCCCGTCTGGCACAAAGTTATCGCGAGCAGTTAAAAACAAAATATGAAACCGCCTGTTTACTGGCAGGCCAAGCACCGGCAGAGCCAAGTGCAGCCGCTAAATTTGAGCTGGCAGAAGATCACGCCGGACTATTGGCACAATCCGAGAGTGTCGCCGTCAACCGCGGTAAAGAGCTGGTTGATGAAGATGTGATGGGCTTACGCCTGCTTTGTTTATATGGCCTAAAAGGTGCTGCCGCCTATATGGAGCATGCGCATATCCTTGGCCAAAGCGATGAACAGATTCATACCGAGTTCCATCAGATTTTTGCCTGGCTGGCAACAGACTCCAATGATCTCGGTAAATTATTAGCAACCAGTATGGCCATTGGTACCCTGAACTATAAAGTGATGGCGATGCTCGATTTAGGAGAAACCACTAAGTTTGGCCACCCGCAACCCACTCAGGTCAATGTAAAATCGGTTGCCGGTAAAGCGATTTTAGTTTCCGGTCACGATCTTTGTGATCTGGAGATGATCCTTAAACAAACGCAAGGCACCGGCATCAATGTTTATACCAATGGTGAGATGCTACCTGCCCATGGTTACCCGGAACTGAAAAAATACCCGCACCTTGTTGCCAACTACGGCAGTGCCTGGCAAAACCAGCAAAAAGAGTTTGCTTCTTTCCCTGGCCCTATTGTGATGACCTCCAACTGTCTAATCGACCCTAATGTCGGAGATTATGCCGATCGTATCTTTACCCGCAGCATCGTTGGCTGGCCGGGTGTCGCCCATATTGAAGGTGATGACTTCAGTGCAGTGATTAACTGTGCACAGTCTATGGAAGGCTTTAAATACAGTGAGATTCCGCATGAGATCACCGTTGGTTTCGGGCGTAACGCATTAATGAATGCCGCGCCTGCCGTGATTGAGCAGGTAAAAGCCGGCAATATCCGTCATTTCTTCCTGGTCGGCGGTTGTGATGGTGATAAAGCCGAGCGTAGTTACTACACGGATCTGACCAAGGCGATTCCCGATGACTGTCTGATCCTGACTCTGGCATGCGGTAAGTTTAAATTTAATAAACTGAATTTTGGTGATATTAACGGTATTCCGCGCCTCTTAGATGTCGGCCAGTGTAATGACTCATACTCAGCGATTCAACTGGCGCTCGCGCTGGCTAAAGAGTTTGACTGTGATATCAATGAGCTGCCTTTAAATCTGGTGTTAAGCTGGTTTGAGCAAAAAGCCATCGTGGTCTTACTGACGCTATTATCACTGGGCGTTAAAAATATCCGTGTCGGACCAAGCAAACCGGCATTTTTAACCGACAATCTGATCAATATACTGCATGAGCAGTTTGGCCTGACCCTGATTGATAATGTTGAGTCTGATTTGCAGACTATGTTAGCAAAATAAATTGACTTAAAAACTGACCGGTTAACTTAGCTTAACCGGCTTTTAAGCAAAGAAGAGAGCATTATGTCCCCCCAAGCAAACACATTTGAACCGCTGCTCTGTATCAGACGCATTGAAGAGACGGCTGATGCGGCGACCTTTGAGTTTAAAAAACTTGATGACAGCCTGTTTGACTATAAAGCAGGTCAATTTTTAACCTTTGAAGTGGATGTTGCCGGAGAGCTGGAATACCGCGCTTACTCCCTGTCATCTACGCCATCGCAAGCAAAAACGCTTGCCGTCACCATTAAACGCGTGCCCGGTGGTAAAGTCTCGAACTATCTTCTCGATCACCTGCAGCCGGGTATCGCTCTGCCGGCCATGGCTCCTGCCGGTGAATTTACCCTGCAGGATAACCCGGTAACGCCGGAGCTGTTACTGATGAGTGCCGGCAGCGGGATCACTCCCTGCATGTCAATGGCGCGCTGGTTATTAGATACCGAGCAGCAGGTTAATATCCACTTTATCTACAGCGCACGCAGTGAAAGTGATGTGATAATGGCCAAAGATCTCGCTGAGTTAGAGCGCAACCATGAAAATTTTCGCTTAACGCGTATTTTAGAAACGACTAAAAATGACCATGATATTCAAGGCATGTTAAATGCCGCTATCTTCGAGCAGCTAGTGCCTGAGCGCAGCGGCAGAACCCTCTTTACCTGCGGTCCTGAGCCTTATATGCAGGCGGTTGAGCAGATAGCCGAGCAAAGCGGCCTGGATATGGACCTCTTTCATAAAGAGAGTTTTACACCTCAACAGAGCAGTGCAACCACCACAGAGTCTACCGTGAGGTATCAGGCAGTGGCACCGCAATATGGCAAGAGCTTTGCGGTTGCGGATAATGAAAGCCTGCTTGAAGCTTTAGAGGCGGCCGGAGTTCCGATAATCGGTGCCTGTCGCTCCGGCATGTGCGGCTCCTGCAAATGCAAGGTAACGGGTGAGGTTAAAGCAAGCAGTCAGGCAACCTTAA
>JBFGZH010000222.1:0-4470 GCA_041586895.1 Psychromonas sp.
GATGCGTAAAAAAGCGGTGGGTTTATTGGGTAAAACAGAAAGCCGTGCGAAGCCGCTGCCGTTTGCCGAAGATACCTGCGTACCGCCGGAAAATCTTGCTGATTATATTATTGAATTCCGTCAGCTGTTAGATGATAAGGGCCTGCATTACGGCATGTTCGGTCATGTTGATACTGGCGTTCTGCATGTCCGTCCGGCTTTGGATCTCTGTGATCCGAGCCAGGAAAAACTGATGCGTGAAATTTCCGATAAAGTGGTGGCATTAACCGCTAAATATAAAGGTCTGATGTGGGGCGAGCATGGTAAGGGCTTCCGCAGTGAATATGGCCCGGAGTTTTTTGGCGAGGAGTTATTTACCGAGCTGCGTAAAATTAAAACGGTTTTTGACCCGAATAACCGGGTTAATCCGGGTAAAATCTGTACGCCGATTGATTCCGCTGAAGCACTGGTCAGCGTCGATGCGGTTAAACGCGGCACCTTTGATCGCCAGATTCCGATTAAGGTGCGTGAAAGTTATAGCCAGGCGCTGGACTGTAATGGTAACGGCTTATGCTTTAACTATGATACAAAGTCACCTATGTGTCCGTCGGTTAAGTTAACCAGCGATCGCATTCACTCACCTAAAGGGCGCGCCGGTTTAATGCGGGAATGGTTACGCCAGTTAGCCAATAACGAGATTGATGTGCTGCAGCTGGAAAGTGATCTCTATGCAGGAAAAAATGCCAGCGTATTTAAAAAATTCGCTAATACGCAAGCTAAACGTAAAGGCGAATATGATTTCTCTAATGAAGTGATGGAGGCGATGCAGGGCTGTCTGGCATGTAAAGCCTGCTCCAGCCAATGTCCTATTCAGGTTGATGTGCCAAATTTCCGTGCGCGTTTCATGCATCTTTATCACGGCCGTTACCTGCGTCCGCTAAAAGATTATTTTGTCTCTTATGTTGAGCAGTATGCGCCGCTGATGGGCAAACTGCCGCGTTTCTTCAACTTCTTTATGAAGATGAAATTAACGTCAGCACTGACTGAGAAATTTGTCGGTATGGTGGATATTCCGTTATTGTCCTACCCGACATTAAAATCATCACTGCAGCAGCAGGATATTAGTGAGTTTGATCTGCCCAAACTGCAGGCCTTATCGAATAAAGAGCGTCAGTCTTATGTGCTGGTTGTACAGGATCCCTTTACCACTTTTTATGATGCGGATGTGGTCCGTGATCTGATGCTGAGCATTAAAAAACTGGGTTATAAGCCTGTGTTATTGCCTTTTAAACCTAATGGTAAACCGCAGCATATCAAAGGCTTTTTAAGCGAATTTGCCAAAACGGCAAAAAATTCTGCGGAGTTTTTAAATCAGATGGCCGAACTTAATATTCCTATGGTGGGGGCGGATCCGGCGATGGTGCTCTGTTACCGCGATGAATATAAGCACGCTTTAGGTAAGCAGCGCGGTGAGTTTAATGTCCAGCTGTTTCAGGAGTGGTTAGCACCGCGTCTGCAGGGGGAGGCAAAAGCACCGACCAATAAGGAATATTTCCTGTTTGGCCATTGTACAGAAAAAACTGCAGAGCCCGCATCTGCGAGTGACTGGGCGAATATCTTTAAACACTTTGGTGCCGGCTTAACGGATGTTGCTGTCGGTTGTTGCGGTATGGCGGGAACCTATGGTCATGATGCCGGTCATCTGCAGGACTCGAAAAGGATTTACAGTTTAAGCTGGGAAGCGGAGATTGCTAAACGTGATCGTGCCGCGTGTTTGGCGACCGGTTATTCCTGCCGCAGCCAGGTTAAACGTATTGAAGGGCAGACTTTAAAACATCCGGTACAGGCATTACTAGAGATTTTATAGATGTCGCTTTGGAAAAAGAAAACGGATTTAACACGCCTTAATGCCCTCAGTGAAAATACTCTGGTGGCGCATTTAGGCATTGAATATACGCGCATCGGTGAGGATTTTCTGCAGGCGACCATGCCCGTTGATAGCCGTACTATACAACCGCATGGTTTGCTGCATGGCGGCGCTTCGGTTGTGTTGGCTGAGACGCTCGGCAGTGTGGCGGCTAACCTTGCTGTACCGGCGGATAAAGTATGTGTCGGCCTGGAGATCAATGCCAGCCATCTGCGCAGTGTCAAAAGCGGTGCTGTCACCGGCATAGTCAAAGCGGTACACATTGGCCGCACTGTGCAGGTTTGGCAGATTGATATCAGTAATAGTCGTGAGCAGTTGATCTGCAGCTCACGTTTGACGGTATCGGTTATCGATCGCCCTAAATAAACTTTCATTGATGAACAGGATTCATCAAGCAGATTACCATGCGGAAAAACGCTAATGCGGGGCGGGACTTTAGTCCGCTGTTTTTGAGCAGTGGACTAACACCCACGCCCTTTGATTTGTATTTTAAATAAAGAGAGAAGTATGATTAAAGTAGGTACTTATAATGAGTTACCCATTGTTAAACAGGTCGATTTTGGTTTCTACCTCGATGGCGGTTATGAGTTCGGTGAGATTTTATTACCGAAACGTTATATCACAGAGGAGATGCAAGTTGGGCAGACAGTTAATGTGTTCCTGTACTTTGATTCAGAAGATCGCCTGATTGCCACTACCCAGAAAGCCAAAGCGGAAGTCAATAAGTTTGCATCCTTAAAGGTTATCGATACCAATCGTGCAGGTGCATTTTTAGACTGGGGCTTACCCAAAGATCTGTTAGTACCCTTTAATCAGCAGAAGATCCCGATGAAACAGGGCTACGGTTATGTTGTTTATGTTTATTTAGATGATATCAGCGAACGTCTGGTGGCTTCTTCCAAGTTGGATCGCTTTTTAGATAATGAGCCGGCTAACTACAAGGTAGGGGAAAAAGTCGATCTGCTGATTGCCGATCAGACTGATCTGGGTTTTAAAGCTATTATCAATGATAAACACTGGGGGGTTCTATTTACCAGTGAAGTCTTCGGTGAAATGGGGATAGGTAAAAAGTGCAAAGGCTATATCAAGCAGATCCGCGAAGATGGCAAAATCGATTTAGGTTTGACCAAAGTCGGCTATGCAAAAGTGGATGCGCTGGCTGAGCGCATTCTCCAGACCATGAAGCAGCATCAGGGCTATCTGCAGCTTTCTGATAAAAGCTCACCCGAGCAGATCGCCAGAATCTTGAAAATGAGTAAAGGCAACTTTAAAAAGTCTATCGGTCAGCTATATCGTAAACAACTGATTGAAATTGAAGAGAAGGGCATTCGTTTAAAAGATTAGTGCTGTGCTTAGAATAAAAATGGCTGCCCGGTAAACGGGCAGCCATTTATGAGGGCGTTCAGATTAACCGTGGTGATGCTGATGTTCATGATGCTCATGGTGTTCATGGTCATGATTTTCATGTTCATGCTCATTCTGTTCATGATTTTCATTGTGCGTATCATGTTGTGCTTCTTGTAATCTAGTCAACAGACGGCTTAAGCCAGTTTCCGTTTGTTTTTGTTTTTCTTCATTTTCTAATGCTTCCAGCTGTAACATTTCATTTTCTTCGCTGAGTTTAGTATTTTGCTCTTGAAGTTCAGCGACTAGCTCTTTAAGTTGGTTGTTTTTTGCAATTGTTTGTTCTATCAGCTGTTCGAGTTGAGGTAGAGTATTTTCTAACATAATGTGCTCTTATAAAAAGTAGAGGATAAGGTGTCATTTAATCTAAAGTAGTCCATATTACTGCTAAGTCACAAAATATTCACCTATTAATCAAGCCAAGGCGATGCTTACATGAACAACTTTGCAAAATGAAAGACTTGACCCTCATTCCTGTAAAAGAAAAAATATAGTATTTTCGTTTTGTTATTGGCGCTACTATGGCGATTAAATATATTGGATGTCCAGATCTTCGCTTAGATTAAAGAAAAGTGAATTTGATTACAGGAGGAAGGTTATGTTGCAACTTGAGAGCCATGAGGTTCAGTGCCCATATTGTGGAGAAACAATAGAGCTGCTGATCGACACCTCGGTGGCAGAGCAAGATTATATTGAAGATTGTCAGGTATGCTGCCGCCCGATCTCTGTGCAGGTATCGGTTAATTATCAGGGGCAATTAACAGTGCGTGTGGCCCATGAAAATGAATAATAATCTTTTTTCCTTGAGGCTGATTATCGCAGGGGAAAATAAATTTCAAGTAGCATTACTCAGCTTCAGTTCAGCGCGGATGAATACAGGAGGCTGCTAATATCTCTGCTGAGCTGACTTTCCGGTTAGACAAGATAAAAAAGCCTTTGCTGCAACTGCTGCAAAGGCTTTGATTTTTAATTTCTTTTTTAATTTAGCTTGGTTACCTTGTGCAGATCCGTCTCCTGCTGCGTATCAAGCTTGAAGAACTGCCTGGTTTCTGCAATCACTACATGACGTAAAGCGATTAGGCCGATCAGATTCGGCACCACCATTAAGCCATTAACAATATCGGCGATGATCCAGATCATATCCAGATGCAGGAAGGCGC
>JBFGZH010000223.1:0-4463 GCA_041586895.1 Psychromonas sp.
CAGTCAGTCAGCAGGGGGATTTGAACCACCTCCGGGTTGGCAGAGCAGCCGCAGTGGCGGGTTTGACAGTAGCTTTGGCTTTGGTAACGAGTTTTCTGATTTCTTCAATGCTATCTTTGGTGGGGGGGGATTTCAGCAAGCACATTTCAATGGGCAGTCACAGCAGCGTCAATTTAGAGGTGAGGATGTAGAAACAGAGCTGGCCGTTTTTCTCGAAGAAACCCTTCACCAGCAGATTAAAACAGTGTCCTATCAGCTACCGGTTTATGAAGGCAGAACTGTCCGCCATATTAAAAAGAATTTAAATGTAAAAATTCCGCAAGGGGTCGCCGATGGCGAGCGCATTCGCCTTAAAGGCCAGGGCAAGCCGGGTATTGGCGGCGGCGAGGCAGGGGATCTGTATCTGCATATTCGTTTAGTTCCTCACCCATTATTTACTGTGCAGGGGGCGGATCTTATTCTGACTGTACCGGTTTCCCCCTGGGAAGCAGCATTAGGTGCCAAGATCACAGTGCCTACACTCGAAGGCAGTATAAACCTGACTATCGCCGCTAACACTCAGTCCGGAAAAAAATTGCGTGTCAAAGGAAAAGGGTTAAAAAGAAAAACAGTCACAGGCGATCTGTATGCCATTATTAAGGTGGTCATGCCGCCAACAAGTAATGAAGAAGCGAAGCAGTTATGGCGCAAGTTGGCAGAGATCAATGCTTTTGATCCCCGTATGGAGTGGAGAAAACGCACATGAAAAGGACATTATCAATAATCTCTTTTAGTGAATTGTGTCAACTTGAGAATATAGAAAGCGAAAACATTATTGAAATTGTTGAATATGGCATTGTCAAGCCGCTTGAAGACGCAGAAACGGAGGAGTGGGAATTTGAAACTTCCAGTGTCTATTGGATAAAAAAAGCGGTACAGCTTTATCAGGATTTAGAAATTGATTGGTTGGCAGTGGCTTTGCTGATCGAATTAATGCAGCAAAGAGACTCTTTACGCAAAGAAAATGAATTTTTTCAACAGCAGCTTAAACGCCTTCTGCAACATTAAATATACTCGCAGCCATAATTTAGCTACTATGCCCGGCAATTATTTATTCGCAATTAATAAGGGCTATTTATGGCAAGGCAAGTGACTTATCTCTTTAAAGGTAAACGCAAAACGATTCAATTTTCCTATGGCCTGTTTCATGATATCTATGAAGCGGTTGCCGCTGCCGAGAATATCGATTTAAAAAAATTTTTAGCGCTGGAAAAACAGCTGGAGATGAGTTGTCGCGGTCAGGGGATAGTGAAAAACTTTCGCCAGACTGAGTTTGCCCGTATGGGTTTCTCGGAAATAAAGTTTGTACGCGATGAGCAGTAGGTGAAGACAAGTGAGCCTGACGATATTACTGTCAATATCGTCAAGGTTTAACGCTTAGACTTGCGTCTGCAGCCCTGCAATTTGGTGCCAGAAACCATTACTCTCGTTCTGCGCCAGTGGCGTTGCTTCCCGCTGACCATTGAGCATGGCCCGGTATTGCTGCAGTGTAGCAAAATTTTCCGTCCCGGATGGGCTGATACGGGCTATATCGACTAACCCGTGCATGGATGGCAGTTCATTGATAAGGTTGTAACAAGAGCCAGACTGCGTCTGAATACCGTTTAAAACAAAGACCTGCTGGCCTTCCTGGGTCGTTGTTATACGCCCGGTTGGGTATTTAATGCAGCATAGTTCACACTCATCTTTGGCTTTGTTTTCTGAACGGGCGGTAAAGCAGCGCGCTGAATAGGCCAAAGGCATATGACCATGGGCAAAAACTTCCACTTCAAACTGCTCTCGAATGCCTAAGCTTTGACAATCCGTTAATGTTTTCTCCAGCCAGTCTCGTGACAGCTCCACCGGCATTACCCAGCGCTGCATGCCTTTATTGACAAAGATCTTTAAGGTACTGGCGTTGTAGCAGTTGATTGCCGGGCCGCAGACAAAAGGCAGTTTTTTTTCAGAGAGGATCTGTATTGCGCCCAAATCATTTGCTTCGACTTTAAATAAGCCATTTTCACATAGCTGGCGTAACACTTTAACTTCAGAAGGGGCTTCTAACAGCGCCATAGTTGATAGCACCACCTCTTTCCCGCTACTGGCCAGCTCTTTAGCCAGGTTGATCCAGTCACGTGCTTTTAATTCACGCCTTTTACTGCATACGGTTTCACCTAGATAGATAAGATCCGCTTCGCTGCTTATCGCCTGCTGGTAAAAATCTTCGACGCTTTGTTTTTCCCAATAATAGAGTAGGGGGCCTAATGCTAATTTCACGTTGTTTCCTTTGAATTTTATTGCCATTTACGGTGATAAGCACCCAGGGTTGTTTGACTGCCTTCAGATACATTCGCTAAAGCTGCGCTCCAGGATTCTTTGACCTGATATATTTCCGGATTGGCTTGATAGGTATCAATGGCTGCCCGCCAAACTTGAGTAATTTGTTCAACATAAGCAGGACTGCGTTGCCGCCCCTCTATTTTGACGGCGCTGATATTAGCTTTCATCAGTTCAGGCAGCAGCGACAGCGTATTTAAACTGGTGGGCTCCTCCAGCGCATGGTAGAGCTTATTATCAACTTCAAACTTGCCTTTACATAAAGTCGGATAACCGGCTCTTTGATCACTTTGATAACGATCGATCAAAATATCATTGAGTCTTGATTCCAAGCCGTGTTCAGTTTCCTGCCAGCGTACATATTTTGCCGGTGAACAAGCGCCGACGGTATTAGGTGACTCGCCGGTAAAATAGGAGGATAAATAACAGCGCCCCTCGGCCATAATGCATAAACTGCCGAAAGCAAATACTTCCAATTGCAGATCGGTATGGCGGGATAGCTGTTTAACCTGTGCAATAGATAAGACGCGGGGCAGCACAATACGTTTGACATTAAAATTTTCTTTATAGAAATTAATGGCTTCAGTATTGGTTGCCGAAGCCTGCACGGACAGATGTAATTCCAGATTAGGGTATTTATTTGCCGCATAGTCCAGGGTTGCTATATCGGCAATAATGGCCGCATTGGCCCCTAAATCCGCACATTTGTCGACCGCATTCCGCCAACGCTTTTCCTCTCCCGGATGGGCGAAGGTATTGATCGCAACATGCAGATGTTTATTGTGATCTCGGACATACTGTGCGCCTTTAATCAGTTTTTTCTCATTAAAATTTAAACCTGCAAAGTGACGGGCATTTGTATCATCTTTTAAACCGATATAAACGGCATCGGCACCACAATCAATGGCTGTTTTTAAGGCAGGTAAGCTACCGGCGGGGCAAAGAAGTTCCATTAAAGCTCCAAACTGTATCAAGTCCTGCGATTGTAAAAAAACATCTAGATGATTTTATTGATTTAAAATAAGATAAGCCCTTATCTTTATTTAACCGCTTGTTTTGTCCGGTTGTAGTAGGTTTAATATACAATTTTCCTTTATTTTCAATGAGCAACGTTATGCCTAAAGCTATTTTTGCAAATCTTCATCACCATTTAGTCGTTAATGGACCTAAAGCACTTTCTTTGCCAAGCTCACAGATTCCTTTTGCGCTACAGAAAAAACTTCTCTCAGAGTTACTGGCAAGAGTTTTTTGTGAAGCGATTGAAGATGGTGATCTGGACTTTTTAGAGGATAAATGGTTAAAAGTGGTCATTACTGATCTGAAATTAACCTGGTACTTGAGCTTTGCCGAAGAGCAATTAATTATTGCCGAGCACTGTGCGCAGGAAGATATCACTTTTTCCGGCTCCGCTAACGAGTTTATTTTAATCGCCGGCCGTAAAGAGGATCCGGATACGCTGTTTTTTCAGCGTCGTTTATCCATTCAAGGTGATACCGAGCTCGGCCTGGAGATAAAGAACCTGCTTGATAATATTGACTTTGATAATCTGCCGCCGCTGGCCCAAAAAGCACTGGATTACTTTTCCCGCTTTGTGCAGCAGGGACTCGCCGTGCAACAAAACAAGAGCGTTAATAGTATAGCCAGACTACCCGCCTAAATTTAGCAAATCGCATTCTCTTTTAGCTGTTTATTTTAACCAAAACAAACAGCCCCAACCTACAATTTATAAAAAATAACTTTCAGCACCCTTAGCAAAATAATAAACACACAGGTAAATAGATTTCTATAAAACATTGCTCCAAACAGTATTTCCAAAAATTGTCGCTCCTACCCAGTTAAGCTAAACGGAGGTTCACATAGAATGGTGCGACTGCAGCTCAAAGAAAATGGCCAACTCGATGAATGGGATGGATGGTGAACTAGGGCTAGATGAGACTCCGCGGCGAGGCGGTCTTATTTTTCTCGAACTCGCCAGAGAAAGGCATCTTCAGCAACTAAGTTTACTGCCATTGCCTTAATAACCTTACTGCCGGCATTTGTTATTAAATTGATGAGCCGTTTTAAGGATTTGGGGGATGGATCACTTGTCGGGTGGTGACCAGGCAGAG
>JBFGZH010000224.1:0-4455 GCA_041586895.1 Psychromonas sp.
AGCTCTCCGAGAGTTCAAATCTCTCCTCCTCCGCCATATTATGAAAAACCCGCTATTTTTATAGCGGGTTTTTTCGTTTCTATGATTGGTTTTATCGTATGGCAGGTTTCAAATCCCATTACTCATTACTCATTACTCATTACTCATTACTCATTACTCATTACTCAGCCTTTTAGCATTTACACTCTCTATTTTTTCATTAAGCTTCACTTTCTTATAGCTTGTGGAATGAACAATTCCCACGGAATTAACTCGCTTATGCTGCTAACGTGCTGAGTTAAAGCCCGTTTTTGCAGTAAAAAGCATGGGCCGCTGGCTATATTTAAGATTGAGTTTTAGCATAGAGTCATTTACATTATTGTCAGAGTCTGTTGATCTGCGCAGATAAACGGACCCTAGGTAATGCAAACCATACTGTTTTTTGATTAGAGAAACATTATTTTTTGGTTTACTATCCAATCAGCTGTTTGTAAATAGCAGCGGTTTTTATTTGATGTGTAAGTGTTCTGCTTAAGCATCTACGGAGAAATTTTTTGTGATAAATATCCTGTTGGTCGATGACCATGAATTAGTTCGTACAGGGATTCGCCGTATCATTGATGATGTTCGAGGCATGAAAGTTATAGGAGAGGCTGAAAGCGGAGAAGAGGCTGTGAAATGGTGTCGCAGCAATAATCCTGATGTTGTGTTAATGGATATAAATATGCCGGGGATTGGCGGTTTAGATGCAATGCATCGTATTCTACGTATCAATGAAGATATCAAAATTATTATGTTAACCATGCATACAGAAAATCCTTTTCCAGCAAAAGTGATGCAGGCGGGTGCTGCCGGTTATTTAAGTAAAGCCGCTAATCCGGATGAAGTGCTGCGTGCGATTCGTAGTGTTAATTCCGGGCAACGTTATTTAGCGCCGGAAATTGCACAGCAGATGGCACTCTCGCAAATATCACCGGCAACGGACGACCCTTTTAGTGTACTTTCTGAAAGAGAGTTGCAAATTATGATGATGATCACCAAGGGGCAACGTGTTGTTGATATCTCAGAGCAACTTAGTTTAAGTTCAAAAACAGTGAACAGTTACCGTTATCGTCTGTTTGATAAATTAGGGGTTAACGGTGATGTGGAATTAACCCACTTAGCTATTCGTTATGGCATGCTGGACAGCAATGCCCTTTAATACTTTGCTGATAGACAAGGTGGCACCTGCGGGTGTCATTTTCTTATGAGTTTATTTTCCCCGCAACAGTTTTTAAAAACGGTGACCAATGAGCCGGGTGTATACCGTATGTTTGATGATAAACAACGGGTTATCTATGTCGGCAAAGCAAAAAATTTAAAAAAACGCCTCAGCAGTTACTTCAGTTTAACGCAAAAACACCCGAAAACATTAGCGCTGGTCAGCCATATCGCCAATATAGAAGTCACGGTAACCTTTACTGAAACAGAAGCGTTGATCCTAGAGCACAATTTCATTAAGCAATATAAACCTAAGTACAATGTTCTGTTGCGCGATGATAAATCTTACCCTTATCTGTTTTTAAGTGATCATAAGCATCCGCAATTGACCCTGGTCAGAGCGCAAAGTAAAAAACGCAAAGGCACCTATTTCGGGCCTTACCCAAGCGGTGGGGCAGTACGTGAAAGCCTGCTGCTTATGCAGAAGTTATTTCCCATTCGCCAGTGTGAAGACAGTTATTACAATAATCGCTCTCGTCCCTGTCTGCAGTATCAATTAAAGCGTTGTCTGGGCCCTTGTGTTAATGCCATGCCGGAAGAGGAGTATGCTCATCAGGTTGAACTGGCCAGTGAATTTCTGCAGGGCAAAAGCCAACAGGTGATCAGTCAGCTGGTTGACGAGATGCAGGGAGCAAGTCAGGCGCTGGAATTTGAAAAAGCGGCGCTGCGCCGCGATCAAATTCAGTCCCTGAAAAAAGTACAGGAGCAGCAATGGGTGAGCGGCGATATTGAGCAGCTTGATGTGCTAGGTTTGGTTTATGAGCAGGGCGTTGCCAGCATCCATATGCTGTTCGTTCGCCAGGGGCGAGTTCTCGGCAGCCGTAATTACTTTCCTAAAGTGCCTAAAAGTGCCAGTCAAGATGAAGTATTGAGCTCCTTTTTAAGCCAGTTTTATCTGTCCGGGCAAAATGGCCGCAGCATGCCCAAAGAGATCCTGCTCAGTGAGGACTTTGCAGAACGGGCCATTTTCAGCGAGCTGTTTTCCGAATATTGCGGTTATAAAACAGCGCTTAAAATTGCAGTGCGCGGTGAGCGGGCTAAATTTATTAAATTAGCGCATACCAATGCGCGCATCGCCTTACAAACACATCTCAGCCAGAAAAAAAATATTCAGCAGCGCTATCAGTTATTGGAAGAAAAGCTTGAGTTGACCAAACCCATTAAACGCATGGAATGTTATGACATCTCGCATATGATGGGAGAAAAGACGGTCGCCTCCTGCGTGGTTTTTAACCGTGAGGGCGCCAATAAAGCGGCATATCGGCGTTTTAATATAACAGGTATCACCCCGGGCGATGATTATGCGGCAATGGCACAGGTGCTGGCGCGTCGTTTTAAAGATGTACAGACGCCTGAAAACATCCCTGATATTATCTTTATTGATGGCGGGCTAGGGCAGTTACAGCAGGCGGAGAATATAATCAATTCACTTGAGGATAATTTTGCCGGTCAATATCCGCTACTGATAGGTATTGCTAAGGGGGTAACCCGTAAAGCCGGATTAGAGACACTGATCTTAGCTGAAAGCCATGAGATTCTGGAGCTTGCTGAAAACTCTCCGGCCTTGCACCTGATACAGCAGATACGTGACGAATCGCATCGCTTTGCCATCATGGGGCATCGTCAGCAACGGGATAAAAAAAGACGCACCAGCAGTTTAGAAGGGATTGCCGGTGTCGGCGTCAAACGCCGTCAGGATCTGCTCAATTACTTTGGTGGCCTGCAGGGGGTGAAATCCGCCGCTGTCGATGAGTTAGCAAAGATTCCCGGTATCAGTCATACCTTAGCGGAAAAAATCTATGAGGCGCTGCATACATAAAAGTGGCGCTGCGGAAAGGTCAATAAGCCCTCATAAGCTTTATATTTGCCATTAACTATTTGCATTGCGAAACAATAAAATGCAAAAATAGGCTAATGCTCAAGGTGTTACGATAATCACCTGAGTATCTGCAATATAAAGGACATATTAATGCTAAACATCCCCAATATTTTAACGGGCTTTCGAATTTTCTTAATCCCTATTTTTGTACTGCTGTTTTATTTTCCTGCAACCTGGGCGCACGCGGCAGCGGCTCTGGTTTTCTGTTTGGCCGGGCTGACAGATGCTTTGGATGGTTATTTGGCAAGAAAGTTAAATCAACAAACGGCTTTTGGCGCATTTCTAGATCCTGTTGCGGATAAAATAATGGTGGCGGTATCACTGGTGATGATAGTGGAGCATTATGCCGTTATTTGGGTCACTATTCCGGCAATGGTGATGATTTGCCGGGAAATCATTATTTCAGCACTGCGCGAGTGGATGGCTGAATTGGGACAACGGGCCAGCGTTGCAGTTTCCTGGATCGGGAAATTTAAAACCACGGCACAAATGTTGGCGCTGTTTTTATTGATTTGGCAGTATTCTTCGGAAATAGAATGGGCCGGTTTTGTGTTTTTATATGTAGCAACAGCACTGACGCTTTGGTCTATGGTTGTTTACTTAAAGGCCGCCTGGCCGACATTGAGTGAAAACTCATAACGCGTTGTGCTGATTGATTAAATGTACAGTAATCGCAGCTACAGCTTAAATCAGGCCAATTGTTGCGGGATAAATGAACGCTCAGTTTAAAAAAGCGGCGAACAGTCGTTAAAGATTAAAAAACCATTAAAATAGAGTTGACTCAATTCTGATTATCATTAGAATGCCAATCCATCGAAAGGGGAAACAGTTTCTGCAAACCTTAAGATGATGATTTAAGAGCGGTACTAGCTCAGTTGGTAGAGCACGACCTTGCCAAGGTCGGGGTCACGAGTTCGAGTCTCGTGTACCGCTCCAAATTATATTGGCGGAATGGCAGAATGGCCATGCAGTGGATTGCAAATCCATCCATCTCGGTTCGACTCCGGGTTCCGCCTCCATATCTATTTATAGATTCGCCCGGGTGGTGGAATTGGTAGACACAAGGGATTTAAAATCCCTCGCTTTCTGAGCGTGACGGTTCAAGTCCGTCCCCGGGCACCAATTCTAAAGACAGTCTTTGCAGACTGTTAAATAAACAGCAATAAAGCGGTACTAGCTCAGTTCGTTAAGCTCAACCTTGACAAGAATTGACTGGAGTCACGAGTTTACTCGTAATTATTAAACCGCAAACAGTATGAAGCGGTACTAGCTCAGTTGGTAGAGCACGACCTTGCCAAGGTCGGGGTCACGAGTTCGAGTCTCGTGTACCGCTCCAA